>DASXXO010000233.1:0-4453 GCA_036503045.1 Caldimonas sp.
GTCCTCGTCGTCCTGCCGTCGCTCTACTTCGGCCGCCGCGTGCGCGGCCTGTCGCGCGCCAGCCAGGACCGGATCGCCGATTCGAGCGCGATCGCCGCCGAGGTGCTGAACGCGATCCCCGTCGTCCAGAGCTACCAGCAGGAAGAGCGCGAGGCCGAGCGCTTCTCGGCTTCGACCGAGCGTGCGTTCGGCACCGCCGTGCGGCGCTCGCAGATGCGCTCGTTCCTGGTCGCATTCATCATCAGCGCGACCTTCGGCGCGCTTCTCTGGGGCCTCTACCAGGGCACGCAGGCAGTCGTGCGCGGCGACATCAGCGCCGGCCACCTCGGCCAGACCGTCGTCTACGTGATCATCCTCGTCAGCAGCATCGCCGTGCTCTCCGAGGTCTACGGCGACCTGTTGCGCGCCGCCGGCGCGACCGAGCGGCTGATGGAGCTGCTGCAGATGGCGTCGCCGATCGTCTCGCCGGCGGCCCCGCAGCCGCTCGCGACGCCCGCCGCAGGCGCCTCGGTGCAGTTCGACGACGTGACGTTCCGCTATCCGTCGCGGCCGCAGCACCCGACGCTCGCGCACTTCAACCTTGCGGTCGCGCCCGGCGAGACGGTGGCGCTGGTCGGCCCGAGCGGCGCCGGCAAGAGCACGGTGCTACAGCTCATCCTGCGCTTCTACGACGTCGAGTCCGGCGCGGTCCGCGTCGATGGGACGAGCGTCGACCGCGTCTCGCTCGATGCGCTGCGGAGCCGGATCGGCATCGTCCCGCAGGACAGCGTGATCTTCTCGGCCGACGCGATGGAGAACATCCGCTACGGCCGCCCCGAGGCGAGCGACGACGACGTCATCGCCGCCGCGCGCGGCGCGTTCGCGCACGACTTCATCAGCGCGCTGCCCGACGGCTACCGCACCTTTCTCGGCGAACGCGGCGTGCGCGTCTCGGGCGGCCAGCGCCAGCGCATCTCGATCGCGCGCGCGATGCTCAAGAACGCGCCGCTGCTGCTGCTCGACGAGGCGACCAGCGCCCTCGACACCGAAGGCGAGCGGATGGTGCAGGCCGCGCTCGAATCGGCGATGCGCGGCCGGACGACGATCGTCATCGCGCACCGCCTCTCGACCGTGCAGCGCGCCGACCGCATCGTGGTCCTCGAGGCAGGCGAAATCGTCGAGACCGGCACGCACGCCGAGCTGGTCGCCGCCGGCGGCCTGTACGCGCGGCTCGCCGCGCTGCAGTTCGACCGCTGAGGTCGCCGGTCGCTCAGGGCAGGCTGGAAAGGGAATTCGCGGCCGCGATCTTCGAGTTCCAGGTCGCCTGCTGGGTCACGTCGTTGCCGTGGTCGGTCCCGCCGTTCACCGGATCGTCGTCGTAGGTATCCTCCTCGGCCTGGCCGGACGCGATGATCCCGTCGGCGAGGTCGGTCGCGGCGGCCTCGAGCGCGTCGGAGTCGGCATCGCGCAGCGCGGACAGCGCGCGATCGACGTCGCGCGCCGTGATGCCGGCGATGTTGTAGTGCCCCTGCTCGTGCTTGAGCACGCGCGCCTGGTTGGCCGCGGTCGGCACGCCCGTCAGCACCCAGGTGTCGGTGCTGTCGATCTGGACGACGACCTTCACGTTGCGCAGCTGGTAGTTGCCGCCCGGGGCGACGCGCGCCGTTCCCTGCCACGAGTAGTTGATGTTGATCTCGATGTGGCAATCGGTGTGGGAGCCGCCGTAGCCGGAAGGCACTGTCCCACGCGGGGTACCGAAATCGCTCCACTTGATCGTCTTCGGCCAACCGAGCACTGCCATGGGAGTCTCCTCACGAGCGGTCGCGTCGCGACCCGCCGGCAAGCGTACGTCAAAGGCGGGCCGTCGCGACAGCCCATTTGCCCCCTATAGTGAGGAGACCGACGTTGCTGGAGCGGCTGCGGACATGCAGCGCCGCGGCGCCGAGGAGAATCTGCCGATGCCATCGCCGTCCCTCGAGCCCGACACGCGGCGCCCGGTGCGCTCGCAGTACGAGGAGTTTCTCCGCCACGTGCGCGACCACGGCGTCGCCAAGGCCGACCGCACCGGCACCGGGACGAAGAGCGTGTTCGGCTACCAGATGCGTTTCGACCTGAGCGAAGTCTTCCCGCTCGTCACCACCAAGAAGGTGCACCTGCGCTCGATCGTCCTCGAGCTGCTCTGGTTCCTGCGCGGCGACGGCAACGCGCGCTGGCTGCAGGAGCGCGGCGTGACGATCTGGGACGAATGGGCCGGCCCCGACGGCGACCTCGGCCCTGTCTACGGCGTCCAGTGGCGCTCGTGGCCGACTCCCGACGGCGGCCACGTCGACCAGATCGCCAACGTCGTTGCGCAGCTCAAGGCGAACCCCGACTCGCGCCGCATCCTCGTCAGCGCGTGGAACGTCGCCGACCTGCCGAAGATGGCGCTGCTGCCGTGCCACGCGCTGTTCCAGTTCTACGTGGCGCCGGCACAGGGCGGCTCGAGGCCGCGGCTCAGCTGCCAGCTCTACCAGCGCAGCGCCGACATCTTCCTCGGCGTTCCGTTCAACGTCGCGAGCTATGCGCTGCTCACCCACATGCTCGCGCAGCAGTGCGACTTCGAGGTCGGCGACTTCGTCTGGACCGGCGGCGACTGCCACATCTACGACAACCACACCGAACAGGTCGAGCTGCAGCTCTCGCGCACGCCCTTTCCCAATCCCGTGCTCGAGTTCGCGCGGAAGCCCGAGTCGATCTTCGACTACCGCCTCGAAGACGTCGTCGTCCACGACTACCAGCACCATCCGCCGATCAAGGCACCGGTCGCCGTGTAAGCCGGCTCTCGCCGCGCGCCGCTGCTAGCGAGCGTGGCGCAGTTCACTCGATTTGCCGCCGGCAGGCGTCCACGGACGCGCGGGCGGCGCTACAGTTCGACGCGATGGCTAGCAACTTCCTTGCGCCTACGGCATCGGAGCTCGAGCGCGACTGGGGCCTCGTCCTCGACGGCGACTGGCCGACCGACGTCGGCGGCGGCGACTACGCGCCGATCATTCGCCGCTTCGGCCTCGGCGCCGCTGCGCAGCGCCAGGCGGTGCTCGCGCGCTTCGGTCTCGTCCCGGCCAATGCCAAGGCGCCTCGCTCGCCCAACTCCTCGCTCAACGCGCGCTCCGAGAACGCGGCGTCGCGCTCGACGTTCAAGAACGCGTTCGCGCAGCGCCAGTGGTGCATCGTGCCTGCGCAGTGCCTCTACGTTCCTCATTACGCCGAGGGCGCGAAGCGCGCCGAGCGCTGGCGCATCCGGCGCAACGATCGCTCGCCGCTCAGCATCGCCGGCCTCTGGGACCGCTGGGTCGACGACCAGGGCCGCGAGATCATCAGCTTTGCGATGCTGACGATCAACTGCGACCTGCACCCGCTGCTCAACCGCTTCGACCGACGGGTCAACGACAAGGGCGAGCTGGCCGAGAAGCGCACCCCCGTCCTGCTCGCGGAAGAAGACTTCGACGAGTGGCTCGATGCATCGCCCGGCCGCGCGCCGATCTACTTCGGGACGTTCGGCAAGGACGATCTCGACGCCGAGCCGGCGCCTTCGGCGACGCGCCGCGCGACGACGACCATGCCGCTCGACACGACGATCTCAGAGTTCTGAGCGGCTCCGGCCGAACACGGCGCTGCCCGCGAAACGCGCGCGCGCGCCGAGGCGCTCCTCGATGCGCAGCAGCTCGTTCCATTTGGCGGTGCGCTCGCCGCGCGCGAACGAGCCGACCTTGAGCTGGCCGACGCTCCAGCCGATCGCGAGGTGGACGATCGTCGTGTCCTCGCTCTCGCCCGAGCGCGCCGAGACGATCCCGGCGTAGCCGAGCGCCTGTGCCACGCGCCACGCCTCGAGCGTCTCGCTCAGCGTGCCGCGCTGGTTGGGCTTGAGCAGCACCGCGTTGGCCGCGCCTCGCGCCGCCGCCTCGCGCACGAGCGCCGCATCGGAAACGAGGAAGTCGTCGCCGACGATCTGCAAGCGGCCGCCGGCGGCGCGCGTGAAGCGAGCGAAGCCCTCGGCGTCGTCCTCGCCGAGCGGATCCTCGATCGAGACGATCGGGTAGGCGTCGATCCAGCGCAGGAGCAGCTCGATCCAGGCATCGCGGTCGAGCGTGCGCGACTCGAGGCCGAGCGTGTAGCGCCCGCCGCCGCCGAGTTCGGAGGCGGCGACGTCGAGCGCGATCGCGACCTCGTCGCCGGGAACGAAGCCGGCGCGTTCGATCGCGGCGACGAGCGCCTGGAGCGCCGCCTCGTTGCTCGCGAAGTCGGGCCACCAGCCGCCTTCGTCGGCGACGCCGTGTGCCGCGCCCCGGGCGTGCATCAGTGCGCCGGCATGGCGATAGACCTCGGCCGTCCATTCCAGGGCTTGGCGAAAGTCGTGGGCGCCGGGACAGACGACCATGAAGTCCTGAACGTCGACGCGACGTGCAGCATGCGCACCGCCGCCGAAGATCTGGATCTG
>DASXXO010000234.1:0-15096 GCA_036503045.1 Caldimonas sp.
AGTAGGGATTGGCCTGCGGATCCGGGAAGCGCACCTCGATCCGCCGCCCCTTGGGGTTGGCGACGTACGGGATCCGCACCGACGCCGAGCGGTTGCGCGAGCTGTAGGCGAGCTTGACGGGCGCTTCGAAGCCGGGCACCAGCCGCTTGTAGCTGTTCGTCCCGGGGTTGGTGATCGCGTTCAGCGGACGGGCGTGCTTGATGATCCCGCCGATGTAGTAGAGCGCGAACTCCGACAGGCCCGCATAGCCGTCGCCGGCGAACAGGTTCTTGCCGCCCTTCCAGACCGACTGGTGGACGTGCATCCCCGAGCCGTTGTCGCCGACGATCGGCTTGGGCATGAAGGTCGCCGTCTTGCCGTACGACGCGGCGACGTTCTGGATCACGTACTTCTGCAGCTGCAGCCAGTCGGCGCGCTGGACCAGGGTCGAGAACTTGGTGCCGATCTCGTGCTGGCCGGCGTGGCCGACCTCGTGGTGATGGACTTCGACCGGAATGCCGAGCGACTCGAGGATCAGGCACATCTCCGAGCGCAGGTCCTGGAACGAGTCGACCGGCGGGGTCGGGAAGTAGCCGCCCTTGACGCTCGGCCGGTAGCCGCTGTTGCCGTGCTCGTATTCCCTGCCCGAGTTCCAGCAGGCTTCTTCGGATTCGATCTTGCAGAACGAGCCCGACATGTCGACGCTCCAGCGCACGCTGTCGAAGACGAAGAATTCGGGCTCGGGACCGAAGAACGCGGCATCGCCGAGGCCGGAAGCCTTCATGTACGCCTCGGCGCGCTTGGCGAGCGAGCGCGGGTCGCGCTCGTAAGGTTTGCCGTCGCCCGGCTCGAGAACGTCGCAGGTCAGGATCAGCGTCGGCTCTTCGAAGAACGGATCGATGTTGGCGGTGTTTGGGTCGGGCATCAGCAGCATGTCCGACGCCTCGATGCCCTTCCAGCCGGCGATCGACGAGCCGTCGAAGGCATGGCCGCTGGTGAACTTGTCCTCGTCGAAGGCCGAGATCGGCACCGAGACGTGTTGCTCCTTGCCGCGGGTGTCGGTGAAGCGGAAGTCGACGAACTTGACTTCACTGTCCTTCACCATGCTCATCACGTCGGCGACGGTTTTGGCCATCAATCAATCTCCCTGGGGGCTGGCGTTCGTATGTATGTGGGGGTCGCGAATCGGAACAACCGGCGCGCGGAGCCCCAAAATCGCGCACGGAATTTAGCAGAAAGCATGCCAGTCGCTGCCGCGGCGAATTCGCCTTTTCGGTGCGCCGCGCGCACCTCGCTGGATCGTTCGCGACGGCTAACGCACCAACTCGGGACCGAGCTTGCAGCCGAGGCTTGCGAGCCCCTCGCGCAAGCGGGCGTATGCGGCGTCGAGCGACGCTGCGGCGCCCTTGACGCCGAGCTCGATGTGGCGTCCCCACTCGGGATGGTCGACGCTCGGCAGGCTGAACACCTTGATGCCGGCGAAGGCGCGCTCGACCTCTTCCATCAGCGGCGTCAGCGTCGCCTCCATCGAGCCGAAGACGATCACCGAGCGCTCCTGCGTCGCCGGCGCGACCTGCAGGTGGCGGAAGTGGGTGTCGAGGACCCACTCGATCATCGGCCACGCCATCACCGGAAAGCCGGGCACGAAGAACACGCCGGCGGCTCCCGATCGAACCGCGAAGCCGGCGATCTTGTTGTACGGGTTCGGAATGATCTCGGCGCCCGCGGGAAACACGGCCATGTTGAGCCGGTGCCGGTTGTCCTCGCGATCAGGATCGAAGACCGTCCCCTGCTCGCGCGCGACGTCCTTCATGCGCTCGACGACGAGCGCCGCCGCCTCCGGGTGGAGGACGAGCGGGACGCCGAGCGCGGCCGCGGCGCACTGGCGCGTGTGGTCGTCGGGCGTCGCGCCGATTCCGCCGCACGAGAACACGAGCTCGCCGCTGGCGAATGCGTCCCTGAGGTCGGCCGTGATGCGGGGCGGGTCGTCGCCGACGTAGCGTGCCCAGTCGAGCTGGAGCCCCCGCGCCGCCAGAAGCTCGATCACCTTGGGCATGTGCTTGTCGGCGCGCTTGCCGGAGAGGATCTCGTCGCCGACGATGACCAGGCCGATCTTCATGCCGCGAAGCCCTGCGGTGGATCGAGCTGCGGCGCTCGGCCGGCCGCCGCGGCATCGTCGTGCTCGGCGCCGCGCAGGCGCTCGAGCGCGGCGAGGAGGTAGTGCGCGAACCAGAGCGACGAGAACGCGAACACCAGGGTGTAGAGCCAGATCGCGACCAGGATCAAGAGCGGCGCGAGCACCAGCGCCAGCGCGCTCACGGCCCAAAGCAGCGACGGCAGCGCGCCGAGCACGCCGCAGGCGATGCCCATGGCGAGCAGGGGCCAGCGGTCCTCGCGCATCAGCCGCAGCCGCTCGGCGCTGCTGGCGTGCGCCGACAGCACGTCGTGCGAGAACACGCGATAGGTGAGCCAGCCCCAGATCAGCGGCGGCAGGACGACGACGAACGGGGGAACGAACCAGAACGGGATGCTGAGGACGAGCGCAGCGAGCGCGACCGCGGTGCAGCCGAGCGAGACCGCGACACCGCTCCAGAAGCCACCGCCTTCACGCCGCTCGAGACGCGGGAAGCGCCGCGCCGCGACCAGGCGGACGATCGCCGGCGTCATGAGCAGCGACGCGACGAGCAGCGATGCGACGACGAATGCAGGCACCGCGAGTGCGACGATGACCAGCGGCGCGATCACGCTCGCCCAGCTGGCGCCGCCGATCGAGCGCAGCCAGGCGAACATCGGCTCGAGCAGCGCCGTGTCCTCGAGGCCGGCGCGCACGCCCGCGACCGCAGGCTCCCAGAGGAAGTAGCCGAGCGCCGCGGCGATCCCGCCGACGATCGCGAGCGGTGCGAGCGACAGCGCGATCACCTTCGGATGGAGGCAATACGCGGCAGCGCGCCAGAAGGAATCGAGCAGCTCGCGCGTCATCGCGGACGAGTGTAAGTGGCGCTGCCGGCGGCGCGTGCCGCGGGGCCAGCCGCCGAGCGGCCAAGCGGAGCCGGGCGGCGCTGCCACTACGTCACGCTTTCTCTCACCGTTACCGCCAGCGCGCGCCGATAACAATCTGGCGTTATGGAGTCACTGCCTAGAATTTGAGCATGTCGTTACATCCACCGACGCTGCTGATGGCCTTCGCGGTCGCGCTCGTACTCGCCAGCGTCGTCTCGATATCGATCGGCCTGAAGCAGGGGCGCCGCGGCATGGGCTGGTGGTTCGCCGCCAATGCGATGCTCGCCGCCGGCCTGGTCGTCGAGGCGACGGCCGATCCTGCAGAAGTCGCGCCGATCGTCGCCGCGCTCGCGCTCCAGTGGCCGATCATCACGCTCGCCGGAATACGCCGCTTCTACGCGCGCGGCGGCACCCGCATCGCCGAGTGGCACGACCGGATCGCGCTGGCGCTCGCCATCGGCGCCGCGATCGCGAGCTGGATCGAGCCGATCGAGCTCGCGAGCTGGGCCCAGGTCCTCGCCGTCGGCGCGTTCAGCCTGACCCTCTACGCCGCCACGGCCGTGGCGCACCTCGAGGACTTCGCGACCACCTCGACTTTGCGGACGCTGCGCCTCGGGATGGTCACCGGCGCGCTCGCGCAGGGAGCATGGCTCGCGGTGCTCGGCGCGTATCCCGGTCATTTGGTCGTCTCGGTCGCCGACGGCGCGCTTGGGGCGCTGCTCGCGACAGCGGCGATCGCACTCCTCATGACGCAGCTCGCGCCGGTCATGACCCTCGAGCGCAAGATCACCACCTTGCTCGCATCGCAGCGCAAGCTCCGCAACCTGGTCGACGTCGACGCGCTGACGCGGCTGCCGAACCGGCGCCACTTCCACGAACTCGCCGAGCGTTCAGTCGAGGCGGCGCGCGACGCCGCGACGATGATCGTCTTCGACGTCGACCGGCTGAACCGGATCAACGAGTTGCTCGGGCACGCGAACGGCGACGAGGCGCTGCGCCAGATCGGCACCGCGTTGCGCGAGACGCTGCGCCGGCGCGATGTCGCCGGACGCCTCGGCGGTGACGAGTTCGCCGTCGTCCTGCCGCGCACGCGCCTCGCCGACTCCGAGATCGTCGTCTCGCGCATCATCGCTCGCATCGACGACCGCCAGGTCGCGCCGCGCATCGCCCGCGTGACCCTCAACGTCGGTGCGGTGCAGCTCAAGCCCAACGAGACGATCGGCGACGCGCTGCGACGCGCCGACGCACAGCTGGTCGCCAAGCGCGACGCCGCGCGGCGTGGCGAGCCCGCGGCGGAGGCGGCGCCCGAGGACTACGTCGCGGACGAAGCGACGCCCACGCCGTCCGCGTTGATGAGCCTGATCCCGGTCGGCGAAGTCAAGGTCAAGGTCGCACCGGCGGCCTGACGCGCCGCGACGCGCGCACGCGCCGCGCCGCCATGCGGCCCCCAAGGGCGCGCCGACAATGCGTCGACTTCCGGACGCTCCAGCGCATGCCCGACTTGCCGCTCGTCACCATCGTCGCGGCCGCGCTCATCGTCGCGCTCGGCTACACCGTCTTCGGCCTCACCGGCTTCGGATCGACGATCGTCGCCGTTCCCCTCCTCGCGCACTTCTTCCCGATCCGCTTCGCGGTGCCGATGATGCTCATCTTCGATCTCTGCGCAGGCCTGCTGCTCGGGCTCAGGAACCGGCGCGACGTCGACCGCGGCGAGCTGCTGCGACTCGCGCCGTTCGTCGTGGCCGGCATGCTGCTCGGCGTCACTGCGCTCATCCACGCGCCCGAGCCGTGGCTGCTCGGCGGGCTCGGCGTCTTCGTCTTCGGCTACGCGAGCTGGAGTCTGGCGAGCCGCGCCGCGCCGCAGCCGATCTCGGCGCGCTGGGTCGCGCCGGCGGGTGTCGTGGGCGGCGTCTTCACTGCCCTCTACGGCAGCGGCGGACCGATCTATACGACTTACCTCGCGCGCCGCGTCGGCGATGCGCGGCGGCTGCGCGCGAGCAACGCCGTCCTCATCTTCTGCACCGCGTGGGCGCGGCTGGCGCTCTTCTCCGGCACCGGGCTGATGCTGCAGCCCGCGCTGCTGCCCCTCGCGCTTCTCCTCCTGCCGTGCGCCGTCCTCGGCTACTTCATCGGCAGCCACCTGCACGGCCGGCTCTCTGCGCGTCACGCTGCGCGCGCGATCTGGATCCTGCTGCTCGCGAGCGGCGCGTCGCTGGTCTGGCGCGCCGCGTCGCTCTGAGCGCGGGCCGGGCCCGCTCAGGCCAGGCGCAGCACCGGCCAGCCGCGCCGCGCCGCCTCGGCCTCCAGGCGCGGATCGGGGTCGACCGCAACCGGCCGACCGACCGCATCGAGGAGCGCCAGGTCGTTGATCGAATCGCTGTAGAACGTCGCGGCGGCGAGGCCAGAGGCGGTCTCGCCCTGCGCGGCCAGCCAATCGCGCAGGCGCGTCACCTTGCCGTCGCGCATGTTGATCACTCCAGCTGTTCGCCCCGAGAACGCGCCGTTCGCCGCGACCTCGAGCTCGGTCGCGACGACATCGGAGATGCCGAGCACGGCGGCGATCGGCTCGGTCAGGAAACGGTTGGTCGCCGTCGTCAGGACGATGCGATCGCCACCGTCGCGGTGCTGCGCGACGAGCGCATACGAGCTCGTGCCGATGCGCGGGACGATCGCGCTCGCGACGAACCGGTCGCGCAGCGGCGCCCACTCGACGGCGCTCCGGCCGGCGAGCGTCGCCGCGTAGAAGCCGGCGAAGTCAGCCGGCGTGATCGCGCCGCGCGCGTAGCGCTCGGCGACATCGCGGTTGGCAGCGCCGAAGCGCGCGCGGTCGAGTACGCCCTCCTCGACGAGGAACGCGCACCAGAGGACGTCGGTGTCGCCGGCGAGCAGCGTTCCGTCGAGATCGAACAGCGCGAGGCGACGCTCGGCGACGCCGCTCACGCCGACCGCAGGTGCCAGGCGCGCGGACGCGTGAACGCCTGGATGCCGTAGGTCGAGAGCGTCACGCCGACGCCGGAGTCACCGTGGCCCGACCACGGCAGGCGCGGGCTGACGCGGTCGCAGCAGTTCCAGTAGACGCTGCCGGCGTTCACGCGGCCGAGCAGCTTCGCGGCGCGCGCCTGGTCGCGCGTGTACATCCCCGCAGTGAGGCCGTAGCGCGTGTCGTTCATCAGCGCGAGCGCTTCGTCGTCGCTCGCGACCTTCTGGATGCCGATGATCGGGCCGAAGCTTTCGTCGCGCATCACCGCCATCGTGTGGTTCACGTCGGTCAGCACGGTCGGCTCGAACCAGTTGCCGGCGCGGCCGACGCGCTTGCCGCCGGCGACGAGCGTCGCGCCTTTCGCGAGCGCATCGGCGACCTGCGCTTGCAGCACCGCAAGCTGCGGCGCGCGCGTGAGCGGGCCGATGTAGGTGCCCTCGGCGAGCGGATCGCCCGACCTGAAGCCGGCGACGGTCGCCTTGAAGTGCTCGACGAACGCGTCGTGCACGCGCTCGTGGACGTAGATCCGCTCGACCGAGCAGCAGCTCTGGCCGGTGTTGTACATCGCGCCGTCGGCGAGCGACTCGGCGGCCGCCTTCGGGTCGACGTCGTCGGCGACGTAGGTCGGGTCCTTGCCGCCGAGCTCGAGCTGCAGGCGGACCATGCGCGCGCCCATCGCCGCTGCGATCTTCGCGCCGGTCGCGACCGAGCCGGTGAAGAAGACGCCGTCGACGTCCTGCGCGAGCAAGGCGGCGCCGACCTCGCCGGCGCCGACGACGGCGGCGAAGACATCGGCCGGAATGCCGGCAGCGTGGAGCAGGCGGGCGATGTGCAATCCCGTCAGCGTGGCGAACTCGGACGGCTTGTAGAGGACCGCGTTGCCGGTGAGGAGGGCCGGAACGAAGACGTTGCCGCCGACGAAGTACGGATAGTTCCACGCCGAGATGTTGGCGACGACGCCGAGCGGGTCGTGGTCGATCCGCTCGGTCATCGCGCCGTCGGAGAACACCGTCTCGGGGCTGGTCGTGCGCGCGACCTCGGCGAGGAAGAAGTCGATCCGGCCGAGGAATCCGTTCAGTTCGTTGCGCGACTGTGCGAGGGGCTTGCCGAGCTCCTGCGTCAGCGTGCGCGCGAGGGTCTCGAGCTCGCCGGCGACGGCGGCGCGGAAGCGCGCGATGGCCGCACTCCGCTCGCCGAGCGACACGGCCTGCCATGCGGGCTGCGCCGCGCGCGCACGCGCCGCCTTGGCGGCAACGCTCGCCGCGTCGTCGGCCAAGACCTCGGCGAGCGGCGAGCCATCGGCCGGGTTGATGATCTTGAGCGTGCTCATGCGCTGCGTGCGGCGCGCGCCGCGGCGACGAATTCGTCGAGCAGTGGCCGGTCGTCGAGCGTGCCTTCGCCGCGCCGGTGGAACTCGGGGTGCCACTGCACCGCCGCCATGTACGAGCCTTCGGGGCGGCGGATCGCCTCGATCATGCCGTCGCCCGGGCAGCGCGCCTCGACGACGAAGCCGGGCGCGAGCTCCTTGATGCCCTGGTGGTGGACGCTGTTGATCGTCGCCGAGCGCGTGCCTTCGAAGACGCGCGCGAGCCGCGTCCCCGGCTCGAACTCGACCGTGTGCAGGTTGCGGTCGTAGAGCACCGCCTCGCGATGTCGCACCGGGCCGGGGCGCTGCGTGTCGATGTCCTGCAGCAGCGTCCCGCCGAACGCGACGTTCATCAGCTGCAGGCCGCGGCAGATGCCGAGCACGGGCTTGCCGCGCTCGGCGAAGGCGGCGAGGAGCGCGCGCTCGTAGTCGTCGCGGATGCGGTCGCCGCTCCACTTCGGCTCGATCGGCGTCTCGCCGTAGCTCGTCGGCGAGACGTCGGAGCCGCCTTCGAGGACGAGGGCGTCGAGCCAGTCGGCGTAGTCGGCGAGCGCGACGTCGCCCTTCTGCGTATCGCCTTCCGGGCTCGGGATCATCACCGGCAGCGCCTCGCCCGAGGAGGCGACCCAGTGCGCGATCGACTGCTCGACGTACTGCAGCGTCTTGCCGGTGAAGATCGGCCGCTTCGGATCGGCGTGGAAGAAGCACGCCGAGATGCCGACCTTGACGCGCTCCTTCGCCTTCACAGGGCCTCCGCGAACAGGCGCTCGAAGTCTGCCGCCGTCACCGGCTGCGGATTGGTCTGGTGGCAGATGTCGGCGACCGCGATCTCGACCAGGCGCGGGATCGCTTCGCGCTGCACGCCGACCGACGACAGGCTCGGCGCGATGCCGATCGTCCGCTTGAGATCGCGCAGCCAGGCGAGGAACCCTTCGGCCCCGCCTTTTGCGCCGACGACGTGCGCGAGCTCCTCGAACTTCTCGGGCGCGGCGCGGACGTTCCAGGCCAGCACGGTGTCGATCATCAGCGCGTTGGCGAGGCCGTGGTGCAGGTCGCACACAGTGCCGAGCGCGTGCGCGCACGAGTGGACCGCGCCGAGGTCCTTCTGGAACGCGATCGCGCCCATCATCGAAGCCATCATCATGTCGCTGCGGGCGACGAGGTTGGCGGGCTCGCGCACGGCCGTCGCCAGCGCACGCGCCGCGATCCGCGTCCCCTCGAGCGCGATGCCGTCGCACAGGGGGTGGTACGCCGGCGAGAGGTAGCTCTCGACGTTGTGGGTGAGAGCGTCCATTCCGGTCGCCGCCGTCACCGCCGGCGGCAGGCCGAGCGTCAGCTCGGGATCGGCGAACACCGCCCGGGCGAGGATGTGCGGCGAGAAGACGATCCGCTTGACGTGCGTCCGGTCGTCGCTGATGACGGCGCTCCGGCCGACCTCGCTGCCGGTGCCCGAGGTCGTCGGCAAGGCGACGAAGTACGGCACGTTCGCGTCGATCGCGCGCACCTGCGGATGGTCGTACGCGTACTCGAGCGCCGCGCCACCGCGCGTCGCGATCACGCCGACGACCTTGGCGACGTCGAGCGCCGCGCCGCCGCCGATGCCGACGACGCAGTCGGCGCGGTGCGCGCGATACGCCGCGGCGCCGGCCATCGCCTGCGACGCCGTCGGGTTGCCGAAGACGCCGCCGAACGCCGCGACCTCGAGGCCGGCGCCGGCGAGATCGCCGGTCAGCTCGCCGAACAGCGCCAGCGCCGCGAGCCCCCGGTCGGTGACGACGAGCGGCCGTGCCAGGCCGAGCTCGCGCAGGTGCGGGCCGACGAGCTTCCGCGCGCCGGGGCCGAAGTGGATCGTGGTCGGAAACGAGAAGCGGGAGAGGGTCATGAAAAACAAAGCTCGGCCCGGTCGCCGAGCGGACGTGAGGGGAACGCCGTCAGCGTCTCACGGCGCGGCGCTGGCCATCGACGCGCGATGGATCGCCGCGTATTTTGCCGGGTCGCCGCGAAAGGTCGTCCGGCAGCCGCCGCAACAGAAATAGTAGGAGACGCCCTGGTAGGTCTCGCTGGGCGTCGCCGCGTCGACGGCGACGAGCATGCCGCACACCGGGTCGACGAACCCGCCCTGCCCGGCGCCCGCCTCATCCGGCACGGCGACGGCATCGGCACCCGCTTCCCGTCCGCGCAACAGCGCGAGCACCGCGACGATCGCGACCAGGGCGATCTCGCCCGGGGTCTTGGCGCCGGCATCGGCGCCTGCGGGCGCCTGCAGGCGCGCCAGCTGCGCTTCGCCGACGCCGCGCTCGCGCATCCGCTCGCGCAGCGTCTCGGCCTTGCGCCGGCTGGCGATCATGAGCACGTGCCGGGCCGGGCTGCGCAGCGCGGCCTCGAGCGCCTCTTCGTCGCCCTGCCCCTGGGTCGCGACCAGAACGACGGGCGCCTCGGCGGGCGAGTCGGTGAGCCTGATGCGATAGCGCTCGGCGAGGAAGCGCGCCTCGTCGGCGGCCGGCGTTCGGCCGAGCACGCAAAGGGCGCTGCGCGCGCTGTACGGCTGGATGAAGAGCTCGATCGTGCCGCTGCTGGCGCATTGCATCGTATGTTGCTCGACCTCGTCTTCGCCCTGGATCCGGTCATTGCTGATGCGCACCAGGCGCGGCTCGCCCTTGGCCATCGCGCTTCGGGCCGCGCCGATGACGACGCCCTGCGCGCAACCGCCGCCGATCCAGCCGCGCAACGTCCCGTCGGCGAGAACGATCGCCTGCGCCCCGAGCCAGGCCGACGTCGGCGCCATCGCGCGTACGACGGTCACCAAGGCATAGGGCTCGGCGCGACGATTGAGCTCGCGCGCCAGCTCGAGAAGCTCTTCGTTGCTCAACGCAAGGCCTCGATCAGTTGCGGCAGCATGCGCTCGATGCTCGCCAGGTCGGCACCGGGAGCGAGCAGGTCGAGGTGCGGCAACGCCGCCCGCATGCCGCGACTCTCGGGGCTGAAGCCCGGTTGTCCAAGCAAGGGGTTCAGCCACACCAGGCGGTGCGCGCGCCGGCCGAGCGTCGCCAGCGCCTCGGCCAGCAGCTCGGGCTCGCCGGTGTCGTAGCCGTCGCTGACGACGATGACGGCGCTGCGCGAATGGACCAGGCGCGCGCCCGCGCCGCGATTGAAGTCGTCGATGCACTCGCCGATGCGCGTGCCGCCGGCCCAGCCGGCGGCCAGGAGGTGAAGCTTCTCCTGCGATCGCCAGGGATCGGGATCGCGCAGCGCCTCGGCGACGCCGGTCAGGCGGGTGTGGAAGATGAAGCAGTGCACGTCGGCGAGCTCGGCGCACAGCGCCCGCGCCAGGCGCAGGTAGAAGAAGCTGTACAGGCTCATCGAGCGGCTGACGTCGAGGAGCAGGATCAGGCGCGGGCGGACGCGGCGGCGCTGCCGCCAGGCCAAGCGCAGGGGCGTTCCGCCGCTGGCGACGCTTTGCCGGATGGTCGCCTGCAGGTCGAGGCGCCGGCCGCGCGGCGCGCGCGCTTCGCGGCGCAGCTGCAGACGCTTGATGCGGCGCGCGAAGCGGCGCATCAGCGCTTCGATGGCGCGCGCGTGCTCGGCCCGGTTGAGGTCGCGAAAGTCCATCGACGCGAGCGACTCGTCGCGGCTCGCACCGTGCCGCGCGGCGCCCGTGTCGTCGTCGCTGTCGGCGCTGCCGGCGGCGGCGGCGTCGTCGCCCGGCTCGCCGTCGTGGGTGCTGCCCGGGGCGTGCCCCGGCGCCGCGGCGGCGGCATCGCTGGCGACAAAGACGGTCTTGTTCGGCGGCAGGAAGTACGCATCGAACAGGGTGTCGAAGCGGCGCCACTCGTCGCCGCGCCCGCACAGCAGCGCCTGCAGGCTCCAGCGCAGGACACGCGCGTCGAGCACGCCCGTCTTGAGGGCAGTGTCGAGCACGTCGAGCGACTGCGCGCCGCCGGTGGCGAAGCCGTTGGCGCGCAGGAAGCTCGCGAACCCGCCGAGCCGCGCCTGCAAGGCGGCGCCCGGGTCGTACGCGGCGGGGGCAACGGTGCTCAACATGCCGCGGCCATGCGCGCCACAACCTCGCGCGTGAATCCGGCGCGGTCCTCGCGCGTCTTGACGAGCGCGCTCAGGGTGTCGAGGATGCGCTCGGCACCGTCGTCGTCGAGCGACGAGATCCCCATGCGCAGGAGCGCCGCCGTCCAGTCGAGCGTCTCGGCTATGCCGGGCTTCTTGCGCAGCTCCATCCGCCGCACGCTCTGCACGAACTCGACCACCTGGCGGCCGAGCTCGCCGGTCGCCTGCGGCACCCTGATCGCGACGATCGCAAGCTCCTTGGCGAAGGTCGGATAGTCGATGTACTGGTAGAGGCAGCGCCGGCGCAGCGCATCGGAGAGTTCGCGCGTGCCGTTCGAGGTGATGACGACGGCCGGCCGGGTCAGCGCGCGGATCGTGCCGAGCTCGGGAATCGACATCTGGAAGTCCGACAGCAGCTCGAGCAGGTACGCCTCGAAGGCCTCGTCGGCGCGGTCGACCTCGTCGATCAGGAGGACCGGCGCCTCGACGCAGGTGATCGCCTCGAGCAGCGGGCGCTTGAGCAGATAGCGCTCCGAGAAGATGTCCTGCTCCTTGTCGGCCGCCGGTCGGTCGTCGGCCTCGAGCAGCTTGATCGCGAGCAGCTGGCGCTGGTAGTTCCACTCGTACATCGCCGAGTGGACGTCGAGCCCCTCGTAGCATTGCAGGCGGATCAGGCGGGTCTCGCGCACGGTCGCGAGCGCCTTGGCGATCTCGGTCTTGCCGACGCCGGCGTCGCCTTCCAGCAGCAGCGGTCGACCGAGGTCGAGCATCAGCAGGAGCGCCGCCGCAAGCGCCGGTTCGGCGACGTAGCCGGCGCCCTGCAGCCGGCGCTGCAGGGCGAGTACCTCGCTCATGCGTTCGCCGGGAAGAGTCACGTCGTCTTCTTGCCGAACAGGCCGCGCAACCAGTCCTTGATCACCGCCCAGACGAGCGCGAGACCGTTCAGCTCGGCGGCGACCGGCGCCACTGCCGGCGGCGCCACCGATGGCGGCACGGCGCCAGCGGCGCCAGCGACCGGGCCGGCACGGTCCGGCGTCGCGGCGGCCGCGCGCTGCGCCTGGAGCGCGCCGACCTGCGCGGCAAAGTTGGCGGCGAACTGCTTGAGGATCTGATCGGCGACGGTGTTCACCATCCGCCCGCCGAACGCCGCGGCCTTGCCGCTCATCGACACCACGCTCGTGCCGACGAGCGTCGAGAGGGCGTCTGGCGCCGCCTCGATGCGGGCGCTGAGATCCATCGATGCGCCGGAGCCTCCGGTGCTGTCGGTTCCCTTGCCGAGCAGGCGCAGCGTCCGCGCCGCGGCGTCGACGTCCTTCATCTCGACCTCGCCGCGAAACGACATCGTCGCCGGTCCGACCTTGACCGTCACCGTGCCCTTGTAGCGCCCGGCGTCGAGCCGCTCGGTGATCTTCGCGCCCGGCATGCAGCCGGCGACCGCCTCGAGGTTCTGCAGGAACTCCCATGCCACGTCTGCCGTGCCAGGCATGGGGTAGGACTTCTCGATCTCGACCTTCATGCCGGGCCCGGCCCTCTTCCTGCTAGCGCTTGTCGATGCCCAGCGCCTTGCACTGCTGCCAGAGCCGGTAGGCGGTGTGCGGCATGTCCATGTGCGTCACGCCGAGATGCGCGAAGGCATCGACGACCGCGTTGCTGAAGCAGGGAATGCCGCCGACGTGCGGCGATTCGGCCACGCCCTTGGCGCCGATCGGATGGTGCGGCGACGGCGTGACCGTGTGGTCGGTCTCCCAGTGCGGCGTCTCGACGGCGGTCGGCAGGAAGTAGTCCATCAGGCTGTTGCCGAGGTGGTTGCCGTTCTCGTCGAACGGGATCGCCTGCCCGAACGCGACCGCGAACGCCTCGGTCAGGCCGCCGTGGATCTGCCCTTCGATGATCATCGGGTTGATCCGCGTGCCGCAATCGTCGAGCGCGTAGAAGCGGCGCACCTTGGTCTCGCCGGTGAAGCGATCGATGTCGACGACGGCGACGTACGCGCCGAACGGGAAGGTCATGTTCGGCGGGTCGTAGTACTCGGTGCCGTCGAGCCCCTTTTCCATGCCGTCCGGAATGTTGCTGGTGTGCGCCGCGAGGGCGATCTCCTTCATCGTCTTGGCCTGCGCCGGGTTGCCCTTGACCTTGAAGCGGTCGATCTCCCATTCGAGGTCGCCTTCGCCGACCTCGAGCAGGTGGGCGGCGATCTTCTGCGCCTTCGCGCGGATCTTGCGCGCCGCCATCGCCGCCGCCGCGCCGCCCACCGGCGTCGACCGCGAGCCCCAGGTGCCGGCGCCGTAGGGCGCCTTGTCGGTGTCGCCCTCCTCGATCTGGATCTCGTCGGACGACAACCCGAGCTCGGTGGCGATGATCTGCGCGTAGGTCGTCGCGTGGCCCTGGCCCTGGCTCATCGTGCCGAGGCGGGCAATCGCGCTGCCGGTCGGATTGACGCGGATGTCGCAGCTGTCGAAGAGGCCGATGCCGAGGATGTCGCAGACCTTGGTCGGACCGGCGCCGACGATCTCGGTGAAGGTGCAGACGCCGATTCCCATCAGCTCGCCCTTGGCTCGCTTTGCGGCCTGCTCCTTGCGCAAGCCCTCGTAGTCAACCGCCTTCAGCACCTTGTCGAGCGCGGTCTGGTAGTTGCCGCTGTCGAGCGTCCAGCCGAGCGCCGTGGTGTAGGGGAACTTGTCGGCCTTGACGAAGTTGCGTCTGCGGATCTCGGCCTTGTCGATGCCGAGCTTTTGCGCCAGCACGTCCATCATCCGCTCGATCAGGTAGACGGCCTCGGTGACCCGGAACGAGCAGGCGTAGGCGACGCCGCCCGGCGCTTTGTTGGTGTACACCCCTTTGACGGTGCAGTAGGCCGCCTGCAGGTCATAGCTGCCGGTGAAGATGTGGAAGAAACCGGCCGGAAACTTGGTCGGCTGCGCCGCGCCGTTGAACGCTCCGTGGTCGGCCAGCACCTTCGCCCGCAGGCCGAGGATCTTGCCGTCCCTGGTCGCGGCGATCTCGCCGTGCATGTGGTAGTCGCGGGCGAACGAGGTGGCCATCAGGTTCTCCGACCTGTCTTCCACCCACTTGACCGGCCGCCCGGTGAGGATCGAGCCGACGATGGCGCACAGGTAGCCGGGATAGATCGGGGCCTTGTTACCGAATCCGCCGCCGACGTCCGGGGAGACCACCCGGATCTTGTGCTCGGGCAGTCCGGTAATCAGGGCGTAGAGCGTCCGGTGTGCGTGCGGTGCCTGGGTCGTCGCCCAGACCGTCAGCCGGCCGCTGACCTGGTCCATGTCGGCGACCACCCCGCAGGTTTCCAGCGGCGCGGGATGGACCCGCGGGTAGAGCAGGTCGCAGTCGACCACCACATCGGCCGCCGCGAAGACCGACTCGGTGGCCGCCTGGTCACCAGCCGACCAGTCGAAGATCCGGTTGTCCGCCTTGCCGGGCAGGTCGTCCCGGATAACCGCCGCGTCCGGGTCGAGTGCGGTTCGCGCGTCAATGACCGGGGGGAGCGGCTCGTACTCGACGGTGATCAGCTCGATCGCGTCCCGCGCTGAGTACCTGTCTCGCGCGACGACAAAGGCGACTTCCTGGCCCTGGAACCTGACCTTGTCGGTGGCCAGGACGGCCTGCACGTCCACCGACAGAGTTGGCATCCAGGCCAGGTTGCGGCTGGCCAGCATCTGGCCGGTGATGACGGCCTCGACGCTCGGGTGGGCCT
>DASXXO010000235.1:0-2746 GCA_036503045.1 Caldimonas sp.
AAAGGCGCATGCCGACGCCGCCGCTGGCGGGCGGCGCGACGAATCCGGAGGCGAACGGTCGAAGGCGGTCCATCGGTCGACGCGAGCCGCGCGCTGCGGGCCCGCGTGTGCCGTCACATCGTCGTGTCGCGGTTCGGCAGCTCCAGGCCGGCCGGGATCGTTCCCGCCCAGCTGCGCTCCATCAGCTCGTACTCGTCGAAGTTGGTGTCGGAGACTTCCGGGACGAGGGGCTTTTCCCAATCAACCTCGGCGGCGTCCTGTGCGGCGCGCATCTCGGCGGAAGCCTTCTGGTCGCGCAGCTCGGCGATGATCGTCGTCAGCACCGGTGACGCCTCGTCGGAGCCGAGGATCTCGGCCTCGGTAAGGGCGCGGTCGATCACCTTGAGGGGCAGCGTCTCGACCTTCTCCCAGCCGCCGTTGCGCAGCTCGTCGTGCACGATGAAGAGATGGCGCACCGGCTGCGTCGCCGGGTCGTGGACGAGCAGGCGCGCGCCGAGCTCGGCGAGCTGCTGCATCAGCAGCGACATCGTCTTGCCGGGCTCGGGCCCGCGCTTCGGATCGCGCTTCGGATCGACGAGCGTAAGGTGCGTCTGGTTCTTGCGCTGCTCGAGCTTGATCGAGCGGCCGAGGACCGCGCGCACCCAGCCGAGCGGGCGGCGCTTTGCCGGTGGCTGCGGATCCGCGCTCCGCGCGTCGACGGCATCGCCCGACGGGTGGCGTTTCGGCGGCTTGGCGGACATTCGGCTTGCCTTGGCTCGAGTTCGGAGGTTCGACCCTCAGGGTTTCGGTCGCCGATCGGGCGCGCTTGAGGCCGGGCATCGCCCCGGCGCCGCCAGCGGGCGTCCGAGCGTGCGAATCTTGGCGGCTCAGGCCTCCTCGGCGCGGCCGTGCGCGCCTTGCGGCTGCCACGCGGCGAGCACCTCGTCACGCAGCGCCTGCTCGTCGCCGCGGTAGCGTGGCGAGAAGTGAAACGGCACGACCTGCTTCGCGCAGAGGCGCCGTGCGATCTCGCCTGCCTGGCGCGCCGTCAGGTGGTTCTTGCGCAGCGCCTGGTCGCGGTCGCGCTCGAGAAATACCGACTCGATGTGGAGCAGGTCGACGTCGCCGAGCAACCGCGCCAGCTGCTCGACGTTGCCGGGCACGAAGCGCAGGTCGGTGACGTAGCCGATGCGTCGGCCGCGGATCGTGTCGAGCACGAGCGGGCGCAGCTCGCCGACCGTGCGCTGCTCGGCGTGTTCGCCGCCGCGGTCGCGCCACGCGAGCTCGACCGGCGTCGCGTCGGGCGCGCCGGCGAGCACGGCCTGCTTCAGCGTGCGCAGCCACGCGCCGGTCGCCAGGCCCATCGCCGCGATCCGGTCGACGGCGACGCGCACCTGCGCCTTCTCCTCGATCGCGAACGCGAGCACCGGCATCTCGTGGTCGACGAATGCAGCGCGCACGCGAAAGAGCGGCTCGTCGTGCAGGACGTCGTCCGCGCGCTCGCACGGCGGCGCCGCCTGGTCGCTGCGCGCGAAGGCGTGCACGCTCTCGAAGCGCGCGTGGGTGCGCGTGCCGTCGCTGCCGAGCGCGTGCGCCTCGATCGTCATCGCGACCTGGTAGCGGTGGACGACGTTCCAGGTGTAGGCGCGCAGCTTGTGCTCGACCTGGTCGACGAACCCCGGGCCGCCCCAGAGCACGAGGCGCGGTACGCGGCCAAGGCCGAGCGCGAGCAGGTGGTCGAAGCCTGCGAAGTGGTCCATGTGCGTGTGGCTGACGAATCCATGCGTCACGCGCAGCAGCAGGCGCGGCGCCAGGCGCTCGATCGCGCCGAGGTCGAACAGCAGCGCGCGCCGTTCGTCGCGGACGTCGACGACGAGGCCGGGCGCGTTGCCGGAAGGATCGACGAGACGGGGGTCGAGCGTGGTTCGCACGGTCGCTGCACACTACGCGCGGAACAGGAGTCTTCGCATGGGCAAGGTCAAAGTCGCCGCGTTCAGCGTATCTCTGGACGGCTACGGTGCCGGGCCCGAGCAGAGCCTCGCGCACCCGCTCGGGCGCGGCGGCGAGACGCTGCATCGCTGGGCGTGGCCGACGCGCACGTTCCAGGCGATGTTCGGCAACGGCGGCGGCAGCAGCGGCGTCGACGACGAGTTCGCGGTGGCGAGCTTCGCTGGCGTCAGCGCGTGGATCCTCGGGCGCAACATGTTCGGGCCGGTGCGCGGCCCGTGGCCCGACGACTCCTGGAAAGGCTGGTGGGGCGACACGCCGCCCTACCACACGCCGGTGTTCGTGCTGACCCACCACCGTCGCCCCTCGCTCGCGATGAACGGCGGGACGACGTTCCATTTCGTCACCGACGGCATCGAGGCTGCGCTCGCGCGGGCGCGCGAAGCCGCCGGCGCGGGCGACGTGCGGATCGGCGGCGGCGTGGCGACGATCCGCGCGTACCTGCGCGCAGGGCTGGTCGACGAGATGCACCTCGCGCTCACGCCGGCGCTGCTCGGCGGCGGCGAGGCGCTGCTCGCCGGCATCGACCTGCCGGCGCTCGGCTTCGCGTGCACGCGCCATGTCGCGAGCGCCGACGCGTTGCATGTCGTACTTGCCAAGGACTCTGGTACGCCGTGACGCGCGCCGCGGCGCTCGCGTTCGCCGCCGTGCTCGCGTCCGCGCTGGCGGCGTGCGCGAGCGCGCCGGGCGCGCCGGACTGGCAGGCGCGGATGGGCGGCGATGCCGTCGTCCTGCTCGGCGAGGTGCACGACAACGGCGA
>DASXXO010000236.1:0-4515 GCA_036503045.1 Caldimonas sp.
GTGCGCCGCGGTCGGCGAGCGGATGCGCACGCCGCGTCTCCGAGAAGCGACGGACCAGCGCCGAGGTGGTCGCGTCGAGGAAGATCGCCTGCACGCCGATGCCTTCGGTCCTGAGCTGGGCGAGCACCGGCAGCAGGTGCGGCAGCGAGCCGGCGCTGCGCACGTCGACGGCGATCGCGATGCGCCGGTCACGCCGCTCGGTCTCGAGGCGAAGGAAGTCGCGCAGCAGCTCGGGCGGCAGGTTGTCGACGCAGAAGAACCCGGCATCCTCCAACGCATGCAGGGCCACGGATTTGCCGGAGCCTGAGATGCCGGTGACGAGCACGGTCTCCCGATGGGCTCCGGCCTCCGCGGCGCGGGGCAGGACTGCCCCGTCCTCGCTTCGCTTCCCTCCCTCCGAGAGGGAGGGGCCGACCCCGTTGGGGTCGTTTGAATCGCCTCCGGTGGTCACCGCGAACTCTTCCGCGCCGACGTCGCGCGCGGCTCGGCGCCGGAGGCGAGCATTTCCTGCGCGTGCGCGAGGCTGGTCGACGAGAGCTTCTCGCCGCCGAGCATGCGCGCGATCTCGGCGACGCGCGCTTCGCCGGCGACCGGCGCGACGGCGCTCGTCGTCTTCGCTTCGCGCGACTGCTTGCTGACAACGAAGTGGTGGTCGGCGCAGGCAGCGACCTGCGGCAGATGCGTCACCGCGAGCGCCTGGCGGCCCGCGCCGAGCTGCTTCATCAGCCGGCCCACGGTCTCGGCGACGGCGCCGCCGATACCGGCGTCGACCTCGTCGAAGATGAGCGTCGCCGGCGCTCCGTGCGCGCCTTGCAGCTCGATGCCGACGACCGCGACGGCGAGCGCGATGCGCGAGAGCTCGCCGCCCGAGGCAACCTTGGCGAGCGCGCGCGGCGTCGCCCCCGCGTGCCCGGCGACGAGAAACTCGGCCGATTCGGCGCCGAACGACTGCGGCGCATCGGTCGCGACGAGCTCGACCGCGAAGCGGCCGCCGGCCATCCCGAGCAGCTGCATCGTCTTCGTCACTGCTGCTGCGAACTTCGGCGCTGCGGCACGGCGCGCGACCGAGACGCGGCGCGCTTCGGCGTCGTAGGCGGCGCGCGCGGCGTCGCTCGCGCGCTCGAGCGCGTCGAGGTCTGCGGCGGCGTCGAGCGCGCGCAGCTCGGCCTGCCACTGCGCCAGGAGCGCCGGCAACTCGGCGGGCGGCCGGCGATGGCGGCGTGCCAGCGTCAGCCACGCCGAGAGCCGCTCGTCGACCTCGCGCAGCCGCTGGGGGTCGAGCTCGGCGCGGTCGAGGTAGCCGGCGAGCGTGTGCGCTGCGTCCTGGAGCTGTGCCTGCGCGCCTTGCAGCGCCTCGAGCGGGCTCGCGAGCCGCGCGTCGAACGTAGCCATTGCGTCCAATGCGTCGACGGCGCGGCCGACCAGCGTGTCGGCGCTCGTTTCCGCCTCGGAGACCGCGTCGAGCGCGATTCGCGCAGCGTCGATCAGCGACTGGCCATGCGCGAGCCGGGTGTGCTCGGCGTCGAGCTCAGCCCATTCGTCGGCGCCGGGCGCGAGCTTGGCGACCTCTCCGATCTGCCAGGCGAGCCGCTCGCGCTCGCGCTCGAGGTCGCCCTGCTTCTGGCGCGCCGCGGCGAGCGCCTGCGCGGCAGCGCGCCAGCCTGACCAGTGCGCTGCGAGCGGGCGAGTGTCGAGCTGCGCGTAGTCGTCGAGCAGGGCGCGGACCGCCGGCGCGCGCGTCAGGCCCACCCAGGCATGCTGGCCATGGATGTCGAGCAGATGCTCGGCCGCTTCGCGCAGCTGGGCGATCGTCGCCCCGCCGCCGTTGATCCATGCGCGGCTCTTGCCTTGCGCGTCGATCGTCCGGCGCAGCAGCATGCGGCCGGCATCGCCCGTGTCGGCGTCGAACCCGGCGTCTGCGAGCCACGACCAGAGCGATCCAGGCACGTCGAACTCGGCGCTGATCTCGGCGCGCACGCAGCCTTCGCGCACCACGCCCGCGTCGCCGCGCCCGCCGAGCGCGAGCTGGAGCGCGTCGACGAGGATCGACTTGCCGGCGCCGGTTTCCCCGCTCAGCACGCTGAAGCCGGACGCGAACTCGATCTCGAGCGCGTCGACGATGACGAAGTCGCGGATCGCGAGGCGGTGCAGCATGACCGGAGCCTGGCGCGAAGCTCAGACCGTTCCCGACGCCCAGTGCAGCTTGCCGCGCAGCGTCGCGAAGTAGCTCCAGCCGCGTGGATGGAGGAAGCGCACGCGGTCGGCCGAGCGACGCACGCGGATGCGGTCGCCGTGCACGAGGCTCGTCAGCGATTGCATGTCGAAGTTCACGCTGGCGTCGCGGCCGGCGACGATCTCGACCTGCACCTCGCCGTTGTCGGGAACGACGATCGGACGGTGCGAAAGGTCGTGCGGGGCGATCGGCACCAGCGTCCAGCCGGCGATTCCCGGGTGCAGGATCGGCCCGCCGGCCGAGAGCGCGTACGCGGTCGATCCGGTCGGCGAGGCGATGATCAGCCCGTCGGCGCGCAACTGGGCGACGAAGTCGCCGTCGATCGCGATGCGCAGCTCGACCATGCTGGCGGTCGCGCCGCGGCTGACGATCACGTCGTTGAGGGCGACGCTCGCGAAGATCGTCTTGCCGTCGCGCTCGACCCCGCCCTCGAGCATCGTCCGCTTCTCCTCGTCGAAGTCGCCGGCGAGGATCGCCGCCAGCTTCGCCTCGAACTCGCCGAGCGCGATGTCGGTGATGAAGCCGAGCCGGCCCTGGTTGATGCCGACGAGCGGCGTGTCGTGACGCGCCAGCTGGCGGGCGATGCCGAGCATCGTGCCGTCGCCGCCGAGGACGACGGCGATGTCGCAGGTGGCGCCGAGCGCGTCGGCGGCGAGCCGTGGGTAGCCGCCGATCCCGGTCTTGGCGGCGGTGTCTTCCTCGAGCGTCACCGCCAGGCCCTTGCGGACAAGGAACGCGGCCACCATCTCGAGCTCTTCGCGGATCCCTTCGGCGTCGAACTTGCCGACGAGCGCAGCGTTCCGGAAGCGGGTCGCCATCCGGGGGATTACACCACAGCGACCTTCGCCGACAGAGGCAAAATCCGCTTCGCAACCGGCGCTGAACCAATGCTGGACGAACGTGCCAAGACCCTCCTGAAGACGCTGGTCGAGCGCTACATCGCCGACGGCCAGCCGGTCGGCTCGCGCACGCTCTCGCGCGCGAGCGGGCTCGAGCTGTCGCCAGCGACGATCAGGAACGTGATGGCCGATCTCGAGGAGCTCGGGCTGATCGCGAGCCCGCACACGAGCGCGGGGCGCGTGCCGACCGCGCGCGGCTATCGCCTCTTCGTCGACACGATGCTGATGGCGCAGCTGTCGGACCTTCCGCGCGCGGCGATCGATCCGCCGATCGAGGCGCAGCTGCACGCCGACCAGCCGCAGCGCGTCATCGCCAACGCGGCGCAGCTGCTGTCGAGCCTGTCGAGCTTCGTCGGCGTGATCACGGCGCCGAAGAAGCCGAGCGTGTTCCACCACATCGAGTTCATGCGCCTGTCGGAGCGGCGCGTCCTCGTGATCCTGGTCGCGCCGGACGGCGACGTCCAAAACCGCGTCATCTTCACCGCCCACGACTACAGCGCGGCGCAGCTGCTGGAAGCGAGCAACTTCCTTACCGCCAACTACGCCGGCCTCACGCTCGAGGAGGTGCGCGAGCGGCTGAAGACCGAAGTCGACGCCCTGCGCGGCGAGATCTCGGCGCTGATGCAGGCCGCTGTCCAGGCCGGCAGCGAAGCGATGGCCGAGAGTCATGAGCAGCTCGTCGTCGCCGGCGAGCGGAACCTCCTCGCGATCCAGGACTTCTCGAGCGACATGGGGAGCCTGCGCAAGCTGTTCGACCTGTTCGAGCAGAAGACCCAGCTGATGCGCCTGCTCGAGGTCTCGAGCCGCGCCGAGGGCGTGCGCATCTTCATCGGCGGCGAAAGCCTGGCCGTTCCGTACGAGGAGCTCTCGGTCGTCTCTGCGCCCTACGAGGTCGACGGGCGGGTCGTCGGCACGCTCGGCGTGATCGGGCCGACACGGATGGCATACAACCGGATGATCCAGATCGTCGACATCACGTCGCGCCTGGTGACCAACGCGCTCAGCACGAAGTAGCGCTGCGCGCGCGACGGCGCGCGTGCGAAGATTCCGCCGCGGGCCGTTAGCTCAGTTGGTTAGAGCAGAGGACTCATAATCCTTTGGTCACAGGTTCGATTCCTGTACGGCCTACCAATAAAATCAATCACTTAGCTTAGATTGATACGCCGGTCAGACCGCCAAGTGTCAACCAAGTGTCGACGCAGTCGACGGGTTGGCTTTTGACGCCCTCAAGTGGTCTCCTAGCCAACCGTGCGTCGCGCGTTCAGGACGTCCCCGTTGCGTCGTGAGTGGGACGCGAACCTACAGCGAAGCGGCTGAATGAGTTAATCGCTGAAGGGGAGGACGGTGGGCTCAGACGTGAGGCGCGGACACCGGCTTGCCGGT
>DASXXO010000237.1:0-5514 GCA_036503045.1 Caldimonas sp.
CCCGGCGCGAGCATGGTCCTGCCGCCCTCGATCTTGCCGACACGGATCTTCGGGCCCTGCAGGGCCCGAAGATCCGTGTCGGCAAGATCGAGGGCGGCAGGACCATGCTCGCGCCGGGATCCAAGCTCATCCTCGACGCTGCGCTCGCCGAGCCCGGAACGAGCGCCCGCGTCGGCCTCGACTACAAGGAGCTGCCGCGCGACGTGCGGCCGGGCGACACGCTGCTGCTCAACGACGGGCTGCTCCGCCTGACGGTCGACGGCGTGCGCGGCGAGGAAGTGCACACGACCGTCGTCGTCGGCGGCGAGCTGTCGAACAACAAGGGCATCAACAAGGCGGGCGGCGGCCTGACCGCGCCGGCGCTGACGGCGAAGGACATGGAGGACATCAAGACCGCGATGTCGTTCCAGTGCGAGTACCTCGCGGTGAGCTTTCCGAAGAGCGCGACCGACATGGAGATGGCGCGCCAGCTCGGCAACGTCGCCGGCGAGAAGTGGCGTCACAAGCCGCAGCTGATCGCCAAGATCGAGCGCAGCGAGGCCATTCCCGTGCTCGAGTCGATCCTGAAGGCTTCTGACGGCATCATGGTCGCGCGTGGCGACATCGCGGTCGAGGTCGGCAACGCCGCGGTCCCCGCGCTGCAGAAACGGATGATCAAGCTCGCGCGCGAGATGGACCGGGTCGTCATCACCGCGACGCAGATGATGGAGTCGATGATCGTCAACCCGGTGCCGACGCGCGCCGAGGTGAGCGACGTCGCCAACGCCGTTCTCGACGGCACCGATGCGGTGATGCTCTCGGCCGAGACGGCGGCCGGCCGCTATCCGGTCGAGACGGTCGAGAGCATGGCGGCGATCTGCGTCGAGGCCGAGCGCGCCGAGGAGATCTCGCTCGACGCCGGATTCACCAACAAGACCTTCGGCAGGATCGACCAGTCGATCGCCATGGCTGCGCTCTTCACCGCGTACCACCTCGGCTGCAAGGCGATCCTCGCGCTCACCGAGTCGGGGTCGACCGCGCTCTGGATGAGCCGCCAGAAGATCCACGTGCCGATCTTCGGGCTCACGTCGCAGACCAAGAGCCAGCGGCGGATCGCGATGTATCGGAACGTCACGCCGATGCTCATGCCGCCTTTCGACGACCGTGACACCGCGCTCAAGCATGCCGAAAAGCTGCTCGTCGACGCCGGCGTCCTGAAGCCGGGTGACACCTACGGCATCACTTGCGGCGAGCCGATGGGCTACCCGGGCGGTACCAATATGTTGAAGGTCGTGCGCGTCGGCTGACGCGCACGAGCCCTGCCAGCGCTGCGTCACCGTCGTCAGCGACACCGGCGAGCGACAATGCCGTGATGCAAATCGCGCCGCCCGGACTGACGATCGACGACGTGCGCGCCGCCGCCGAGCGCGTCCGCGGCCAGGTCGGCGAGACTCCGTGTCTGGCGTCACGAACGCTCTCGCAGATCTGCGGCTGCGAGGTGTTCCTGAAGTTCGAGAACCTCCAGTTCACCGCTTCGTTCAAGGAGCGCGGCGCGCTCAACAAGATGGCGCAACTGACGCCTGCCGAGCGCGCACACGGCGTGCTCGCGGTCTCCGCCGGCAACCACGCGCAGGCCGTCGCGTACCACGCCGAGCGGATGGGAATCTCCGCCGTGATCGTGATGCCGCGCTTCGCCTCGAGCGTCAAGGTCGAGAACACGCGCGGATTCGGCGCCGAGGTCGTCCTCGAAGGCGACACCTTCGAGGACGCGCGCGTCTTCGGCCTGAAGCTCGCCGCCGAGCGCGCCACGACGCTCGTCCATCCGTACGACGACCTCGCGGTGATGGCCGGCCAGGGCACGGTCGCGCTCGAGATGCTCGAGCAGCAGCCGGCGATCGACACGCTGGTCGTCGCGATCGGTGGCGGCGGCCTGATCGCCGGCATGGCGACGGCGGCCAGGGCGATCCGCCCCGACATCCGAATCGTCGGCGTGCAGACCGAGCGCTTTCCGGCGGCGTGGAACGCCATGCACGACGGCCATCTCGAGTGCCGCCAGGCGACGATCGCCGACGGCATCGGCGTGAAGTCTCCGGGAACGCTGACGCTGCCGATCATCCGCGCGCTCGTTGACGACATCGTTCTCGTCTCGGAAGACGACATCGAACAGGCGATCCTGATGCTGCTCGAGATCGAGAAGACGGTCGTCGAAGGGGCGGGCGCGGTCGGCCTCGCGGCGCTGCTGAAGGAGCGTGTGCGTTTCGCCGGAAAGAAGGTGGGGCTTGTGCTTTGCGGCGGCAATATCGAGCCGCTCGTCCTCGCCGAGATCATCGAGCGCGGCATGGTCAAGTCGGGGCGGCTCGCGCGCCTGCGCGTCGACGTGCGCGACGTCCCCGGTGCGCTCGCCGAGGTCGCGGCGCTGCTCGCGCGCCTCGGCGCCAACATCGATGAGGTGCAGCACCAGCGCGCGTTCACGTCGCTCTCGGTCGAGCGGGTGCAGATCGAGGTCGTCGTCCAGACGCGCGGCGCGGCGCACGTCGAGCAGATCCTCACGGCGATGCGCGTCGAGGGCTACGACGCCGAGCGCGTCGGCTGAGCGCCCGGGGTTGGTGCGTACGCTGCCTGCCTCGCGTCTTTTGACGAGCGCGCGAAGCCGCGGGCGGGTGGCTAGAGCACGCTGAGGGGCCGCGCCTTCTCGAGCTCGGTCCAGGCACGCTGCCCCGCCCCTAGGGCGACTCGATTCGCGTCTGTCGCATCGCGCGCCAGAGCGTCAGGTCGTAAGCGATCTTGAGCGCGCCGCAGCCGACCAGCGGCAGCGCGAGCCAGCCGGCGCCGAGGAGCGCGCCGCTGAGCGCCGGGCTGAGCGCGGCGGCGAGGCTGCGCGGCACCGCGGTGAAGCTCGCCGCCGCGGCGCGCTCGGCCGGCGTGACGACCGCCATCACGTACGCCGTGCGCGTCGGCACGTCCATCTGCGAGAGCGCGCTGCGCACCAAGAGCAGGAAGAGCGCGAGCGGCAGGCTCGGTGCGAGCGCCGCTGCGATCAGGCACAGGCTGGCCGGGATGTGCGTGAACACCATCGTGTTGAGCAGGCCGATGCGGCTCGCCACGGCGGGCGCTGCGAATTGCGACGCGGCGCTCAGGAGCCCGGTCCAGAAGAAGAACGCACCTGCCTGCGTGAGCGAGAAGCCGAAGCGCTCGAACAGCCAGAGCGAGAGCAGCGCGTTGACGACGAGGCCGCCGGCGAACGAATCGACGCTGAAGAGCGCGGCGAGCCGGACGACGATACGCCGCGATGGGCCGAGCGGCGCGGTCGCCGGCGCGCCAACGGCCGCCCCGGAGGGGAGCAGCCGGTACAGCCCGAAAACGAGCGCGCCAATCGCGCCGTAGACGAGGAACATCGCCCGCAGCGCGTCGATCCTGGCGACGCCGGCGAGCCGGCCGAGCACGTCGGGCGCCGCCGCCGCCAGCGCGCCGAGCGCTGCGAACAGCGCGCCGAGGACGCTGTAGCGCGCGAAAAGCGCGACGCGTGCCGGCCCTTGCGCCGCGTGCGCGAGGCGGGCGTGCTCGAGCGGCAGGAAGACGCTGACGTCGCCCGCGCTCGGGTTCAGCGTGCCGACGAAGGCGACGACGAGGAGCGGCCAGAACGAGGCGAAGCCGGCGAAGCCGACGCCGGTCGCGACCATCAGCAGCGCGGCGCCGCGCAGCAGGCGCCGGCCCGCGACGCGATGGCCCCACGCGCCGACGGCAAGCGTCGCCAGCGCAGAGCCGAGCAGGGTCGCCGTGCTGAGGATGCCGACCTCTAGCGTCCCGAGGCCGATGGCGAGCAGGTAGGCGGGCAGCAGGAGCGCCATGTAGCCATCGGCGATCGCGCGCAGCGACCGTGCCGCGAGCAGAGGCCAGGCGGCAGCGTCGGCGCCGGCCGGGACCAGCCATCTTTTATGTCGTGATATCGACATCGATGTATCGTACGCTACATGATAGCTCAGAAGACGACTTCTGACGGCAGGCCGGCCGACGACCGCACCGACTGGCTGCTCCTTGTCGTTTCGCTGCCGACCGAGAGCGCGACCGCGCGCATGCGGATCTGGCGCGCAATGAAGGCGATCGGCTGCCGCGCGCTACGCGACGGCGCGTACCTGCTGCCGGCGGGCGATGCCCGCGCAGAGACGCTGCAGGAGCTCGCCGACGCGCGCACGCGCGAAGGCGGCAACGCCTGGCTGATGACGGTGCGGCCGCGCTCTGCCGAGGAGGCGGACGCGTACCGCCAGCTGTTCGACCGCGCCGACGACTACGCCGGGCTGCGCCGTGCGTGGAAGGCGGCGAACCGCGGCCTCGCGTCGCTCGATGCCGGCGAGCTCGCCCGCCTGCTGAAGAAGCTGCAGCGCGAGCTCGACGCCGTGCGCGCGGTCGACTTCTTCCCGAACGAAGCGAGCGCGGAGGCCGCGGCGGCGTGGGCCGAGCTTGCGCAGCGGATCGCCGGCCTGCGCTCGCCCGACGAGCCGCGCGGCCGCGTGCCGCGCCTCGACCCGGCGCGCTTCCAGGGGCGCACCTGGGCGACGCGCCGGCGCCTGTGGGTCGACCGCGTCACCAGCACCTGGCTGATCCGCCGCTTCGTCGATCGCAAGGCGCGCTTCTGCTGGCTCGCGTCGCCTTCGGAGTGCCCGAAGAGCGCGCTCGGCTTCGACTTCGACGGCGCGACCTTCAGCCACGTCGGCGACCGCGTGACCTTCGAGACGCTGCTCGCGAGCTTCGGCCTCGCGGGCGACCCGGCGCTGGCGCGCATCGCCGCGATCGTCCACGCGCTCGACGTCGGCGGTGAGCCGGTGCCCGAGGCAAGCGGCTTCGAGGCGGTGATCGCCGGCGCGCGCGAGCGCCTGCGCGACGACGATGCGCTGCTCGAAGAGATCGGCGCGGTGCTCGATTCGCTCTACGCGCACTTCGCCAACGGCAAGGGCGCGGCGAACGACCGCGCTCCCGGACGAACGAACCAGAAGGAGTCCAGACCATGAAGACCTCCGCCACCTCGATCGGCGTCGTCGCGTCGATCCTCTCGGGAACCGTCGCCGCGCAGGCGGTCGATTTCGAAGCCGATGCCGTCGGCGCGCAGCCCGCGGGCTGGACCTGTGGCGTCACCGGGCGCGGCACGCCGCACTGGCAGGTCGGCGAAGATGCCGGCGCGCCGAGCGCGCGCCACGTCCTGCAGCAGACCGGCAGCGGCACCTTCCCGTGGTGCGTGAAGAGCGGCACCGCGGTCGGCGACGGATTCGTCGAGGAGAAGCTGAAGCCGATCTCGGGCAAGGAAGACCGGGCCGGCGGCGTCGTCTGGCGCTGGCAGGACGGCGACCACTACTACGTCGCGCGCGCGAACGCGCTCGAGAACAACGTCTCGCTCTACTACACCGAGCGCGGCAGCCGCAACACGATCAAGTACGTCGACGCACCGGTCCAGGCCGGCGTCTGGCACACGCTGCGCGTCGAGTTTGCCGGCACGCGCATCGCCGTCTCGGTCGACGGCAAGCGGTACATCGACCTGGACGA
>DASXXO010000238.1:0-2539 GCA_036503045.1 Caldimonas sp.
ATCCGGATGTCGTTGCCGGCGAGGACGACGCGGCCGGTCGCGACCGTCTCCGAAGGGCGCGCCAGCGGCACGCCGAGCGCGAGCTTGAGCTCGGCGGCGCCGGTCGCATTGGCCGCGGCGAGCGCCTTGCCGGTCCAACGACCGATGGGAGTCACGTCGACGAAGCGAAGCATGTCGCTGAGCGGGCCGAGCGCGGTGCCTTCGATCTCGAGCCTGGCCCGGCTGCCGAGCTCGGCGATCCGGCCCTGGATGCCGTTCCATTCGACATTGCCGAGCTGCGCCTTGGCGTTGCGGATGTCGAGCGTCGTGCGGTCGACCACGAGCTCGCCCGAGGCACGCGTCAGCGGCGGCCACGACTCGCGCGCCGCCACGCCGGCCGGCCGCGGCGCTGGGTCGTCGGGGAGGTAGGCGAAGGTCAGTCCCTCGAGCTTGGCGGCGATATGAAAGTCGCCGTCGCGCGCGAGCTTGGCATCGTGGAACGGGAATTCGTAGAGGTCGCCGTGGATGCGAAACGTCGCGCTCGCGATCGTCCCTTCGCGCACCGCGCCGGCAACATAGTTGCGTACGCCCTCGGGCAGGCCGAGCGGCAGGTAGCGCGCGGTGCGCGCGGCGACTCCATCGATCAGACGGCCGTCGAGCTCGAGCTGGCCGGGATAACGGCCGCCGCGGCCGAAGCCGGGGCCCGGGCCCGAGCGCCAGGTCGCGCTCAACTCACCTTTCGCGTCGGCATTGACGAAGGTCGCGTTCGCGACCTTGACGCTGATCTTCGGCGGCGCGTCGCCCGGCTCGCGTTCGACCTTCCACGTGAGGCGCGTGTCGAGCAGGTCGAGCGGCACCTCGCGCTCGGCGAATACCCCGGGCAGGTCGAGCTTGCCGGCGTGGACGTCGATGCGCGCCTGGCCGCCGGTCTCGGTCGCCTCGAGCTGCAGATCGGCGTTGGCGAGGCCCGGCCGGCCGATTCCTTCGGGCTCGGGCGAAGGCTTGGCGGCGAGCGAGAGATCGCTCAACCGCCCCTTGACGCGATATCGCTCGGGCGCATCGAGAGGACCGTCCCAGCGCGTCTTCAGCTGCGTGATGACGCCGCGCGGGCGGAGGTCCGCGAGCAGCTCGCGCACCGCGGCGCCGATCGGCACCCTGCTTGCGATCTCGGCGATGACGCCGATGTCGAGTCGGTCGGCGTCGAGCTCACCGCCACTGATCGCGCCGCTCTCGTCCCAGCGCCACAGCGCGCGCAGGTCGCCCTGCGGCCAGCTCAGGCCATCGCCGGTGCGAAAGCCGAAGCCGTGCACGGCGACCGCCATCCGGTCGTCGCTCTTCTCGGCGTCGATGCGACCGGCAACCTGCTCGAACTCGAGCGGCTCGACGCTCTTGTCGAGCCGAAGCGCGACCGCGCGCAGCGCCAGATCGACCGCGCCGCCGGTCGCCTGACCATCCTTGACGTCGATCCATGCGCGCAGCGCGCCGTCGCCTTCGCTGAGCTCGAACGGCAGCGTGACGCGCCGGCGCAGCTCGCTGAGATCGGCGCGGGGAAGATCGACATAGGCGACGCCGCTCCAGCGCCGCCACTCGCTCGCGCGCGCGAACAGCGGCTGCGTGAATCGCCCGCGCAGGCTGAAGCGGTCGCCCCAGCCCGGCGGCGGCGTCGCGTCGATCCGCATGTCGTGCTCGCGCAAGCCGTTGCGGACGACGAGGACGACGTCGGCAAGCGCGAGCGGCTCGGCGTCGCGAGCCTCGTCGATCCAGCGCAGGGTACCGGCGCGGATCACGAACTCGTGTTGCTTGAAGAACCAGTCGGCCGCCGCGTCGTCGCCGGCGCCGCCTTGCGAATTGGCGAAGTCGAGCCCCGCGATGCGGATGCGGCCGCTCTTGTCGCGGCGCACGTCGAGGCTCGCGCCATCGATCAGCAACTGGGTAAAGCGCGGCTCGAGCGCGAGCAGGGAGCGCGGCGAGAGCGCGGCGAAGACCCGCGGCAGGACGAGGGCGACGCGCTGCTCGGCATCGAGGACGCGGACGTCGCGCAGTTCGAGCTCCGGCACCCAGCCACGCGAGCGCGCCGTGATCGCGCCGATCCGGATCGGGGTGCCGAGCACGCTGCTGGCGCGCGCCTCGATCTGCGGGCGCCACTCTTCGATGTGCGGCAGAATCAGCCAGTGAAGTGAGAGCCAGCCCACGAACAGCACCAGCCAGGCCGTCAGGAAGAGCCACAGCAGTGCCCGCAAGGTCCAACGCAACGGAGCCCAGCGCGCCCGACCGGCGCTGCGAGAAGAGGGGCCGGCGGCGCCGGGAGGCGGGTTCGAAGACATGACGACAGCGATCAGACCGCCGGCCGTTCGTTGCGAGGACGGTCGCCTCCTCGTCCTGCGCGGGATCCAGCGACCGGCGCTGCAGCGACGACGCGCGCGGGTCGGTTCAATCTAGCACAGACCCGGCGCGAGACGATGGAACCCCGGATCTCCGGCACCCCTCTCGCGATCGACGTGCAGGCGTTGCATGCGCAACGAAATGTTCCGCTCGCTTCGCACAGCCGCTTCGTGCAGCG
>DASXXO010000239.1:0-5253 GCA_036503045.1 Caldimonas sp.
GCGCAGCATCGCCTCGGCAAGTTCGACCGGCGAGACCTTGCGCGCCGCGAGCAGGCGCGCCAGCTCGGCGATCTCGAGGAAATGGAGCTCGTCGCCTGACATCGACGGTTGCTCGGAAACGCTCGCATGCGACGGTCACGCCGCGGTCGCGGGGTCGGGCTTCTTCGGCAGGTCGTCGTCGATGCGGACCCAGTCGACGTGCGTGTCCCAGTAGGCGTGGGCCTGCGGCGCCTTGTCGACCGGCCCGTCGAAGTTCGCGAGGACCGCGTGCAGCTCGCCGGGCCAGTTCGGCGACCGGAAGAACAAGGTGCTGCCGCAGATCGAGCAGAAGCCGCGCTCGCCGCCGCCTTCGGCGCGGTACCACGCCAGCCGCGTTGCGGCGTCGTGCAGCTCGACCTTGTCGGCGTCGAGACCGACGAAGGTGACGAACGCGGCGCCGTGTGCGCGCCGGCAGCGCGAGCAGTGGCAGTGCCCGACCCAGCGCGACGGCAGCGTCGCCGTGAAGCCGACCGCGCCGCACAGGCAAGCCCCCGAAGCGGTCCTCGGTGTCTCGCTCATGTCGACGCCTCCGGGGTGCGGACGTGCTCCGGACGGACCCCCATCCCGAGCAGGCGCGCCATCAGCCGCTGCAGCGCCGGGATTGCGGTCACGATGCGCATCGGCAGCGGCACCTCCAGATCCGCGTTGGCGCGGGTCATCACCGGGACGAGCACGTTGTCCTGGATCGCAACCTGCGCCGCCTGCGTCGCCTTGGTCGGCCAGAGGCGGCGCTTGCGAACGTCGTCGAGGTCGTCGTCGGCGAGCGTTCCGGAGCGCAGCTTCGCCGCGAACAGGTTGGCGGCCGCGACGGCATCCTGGATCGCGAGGTTGATGCCGACGCCGCCGACCGGCGACATCGCATGCGCCGCGTCGCCGATGCAGACGAGGCCGGGCTTGGACCACTGCGTCAGCCGGTCGACGGCGACGGTGAGGAGCTTGACGTCGTCCCACGAGCGCACGTCCTCGGCGATGTGCGCCGCGAGCAGCGGCCCGGCGCCTGTGACCTGGGCGCGAAACTCCTCGATCGGCCGCTGCTTGAGTGCTTCCGCGCCGCCCTTGGCGATGACGAACGCGCACTGCCAGTACTCGCCACGGTCGATCGTGACGACGAAGTGGCCGGGCGCGATGCGCGCGAGGCTGGTGTCGGTCTCGCCCGGATCGCGCCGCACGCGAAACCACAGCACGTCGATCGGCGCCCCGAGGTCCTCGACCGGCAGCCCGGCGGCGGCGCGCACGCTCGAGTGGCGACCGTCGCAGCCGAAGGTGCAGTCGGCGCGGACCGCGAACGCGCCCTCCGGCGAAGTGCCGCGCACTCCGGCGACCCGACCGCCCTGCTCGATCAGCGCCGTGACCTCGCTATGCATGCGCAGCGTGAAGCTCGGCAGCGCGCGCGCGTGACCGGCGAGAAAGTCGAGGAAGTCCCACTGCGGCAGCAGCGCGATGAACGCGTAGCGCGAAGGCAGGCCGCGGAAGTCGCCGAGCTGGACGCGCGTCTGACCGAACCAGCCGCCGATCACCTCGAGGCGCCGGTGCGGCCGCTCGAGAAACGCGTCGAGCAGGCCGAGCTCGTCCATGATGCGCAGCGTCGACGGATGCACGGTGTCGCCGCGAAAGTCGCGCAGGAAGTCGCCGTGCTTCTCGAGCACGACCGTGCGAACGCCGGCGCGCGCGAGCAGGTAGCCGAGCATCATCCCCGCCGGGCCGCCGCCGGCGATGCAGCACTGGGTCGACGAAGCGTCGTCGTGGTCTTGGGCCATCGGCTCGCGCGGCGGACGGATGCGCCCGGCGCGGATGGATCGATTGAACCAGATCGCCGCCGTGCTCGCCAAGACTTCCGTCGGCGCGCCGACAATGCGGCGACGATGGCGACCATGGCGGCGAGCGCGAACCGATGCGACTTCCTGATCGTCGGCGCCGGCATCGCCGGCGCGTCGATCGGCCACTTCCTCGCGCCGCACGGACGCACCGTGCTGCTCGAGCGCGAAAGCCAGCCCGGCTATCACTCGACCGGCCGCTCGGCGGCGCTCTTCTTCGAAAGCTATGGAACCGCGCAGGTGCGCGCGCTGACGCTCGCGAGCCGCGCCTTCCTCGACACTCCGTCGCCCGGCTTCGCCGACGGGCCGATCCTGTCGCCGCGCGGCGCGATCCTCGTCGCTGCGCCCGGACAGGAGGAAGCGCTCGCCGCCGCGTGGGACGTGCTGCGCGCGACCAGCCCGCACGGCGCGCTGCTCGACGCGCGCGCGGCGCGCGCGCTCGTTCCGGTGCTGCGCGAGGAGATGACGATCGGCGCGGTCTTCGAGCCCGATGCGGCCGACATCGACGTGCACCTGCTGCACCAGGCATTCCTGCGCAGCATCCGCCACGCCGGCGGCCACGTCATCTGCGATGCGGAGGTGACGACGATCGCGCGCGACGAGCGTGCGGGGCTCTGGCGCGTCGATGCCGGCGCCGGTCGTCATGAAGCGCGGGTGCTGGTCAACGCCGCCGGTGCGTGGTGCGACCAGGTCGCCGCGCTCGCCGGCGTCGCGCCGATCGGCCTCGTCCCGAAGCGGCGCAGCATCTTCACCTTCGCGCCGCCGCCCGACCTCGTCGCCTCGCGCTGGCCGATGTTCGGCAGCATCGACGAGCGCTGGTACGTCAAGCCCGATTCCGGAACGCTGCTCGGCTCGCCGGCGAACGCCGACCCGGTCGCGCCGCAGGACGTGCAGCCGGAGGAGCTCGACAGCGCGCTTGCGATCGATCGCATCGAGGCAGCGACGACGCTCGCGGTGCGGCCGCGCCGCACCTGGGCGGGCCTGCGCTCGTTCGTCGCCGACGGCGACCTGGTCGGCGGCTTCGCTGCCGACGCGCCCGGATTCTTCTGGCTCGCCGCACAGGGCGGCTACGGCATCCAGACCGCGGCGGCGATGGGCGAGGCGTGCGCCGCGCTCGTGCGCGGCGAGCCGCTGCCGGCGCGCATCGGGGCGTTCGGGATCGACGCGGCAGCGCTCGCGCCGACACGCGCCTCGCTCACGCGCGCGATCGCTTCTTCGCCGCCGGCGCGTTCGTGAGCTCGGCGTCGCGCATCGGCTTGCTGAGGAAGGGCGAGCCGGCGAGAACGAAGCGCCACGGCAGCTCGCGCGACTTGCTGATGCCGATGCGGACGCCGGCGTGCACGACCACCGCGTCGTCGCGGCGCGGCACGACGCGAAACGGCTTGCGGTCGAGGCGCATGCCGTCGAGCGCGCGCGTGACGCAGAGGGCCTGGCAGAGGCGTCCGGGGCCGGAGCAGAGCAGGCGGATCGACTCGACACCGCGCCGCGCACGCATGACGTCGATCCCGCCGGTCGGCGCGAGCGCGCGGATCAGCACGCCGGCGCCGTGGCCGGCAGGCGCGCAGACGAAGTTGAGGCACCAGTGGATGCCGTACGAGCGGTACACGTAGGCACGGCCCGGCGGCCCGAACATCACCGCGTTGCGCGCGGTGTGGCCGGCATAGCTGTGCGAGGCCGGATCGTCCTGGTCGTAGGCTTCGGTCTCGACGATCGTCCCGCCGACGCCATCGACGAACACGCTCGCGCCGATCAGCTCGCGCGCGACGACGAGCGAAGGCGCCGAGAAATCGATGGGCACCGGCCGACGCGGCTCAGAGCGCGGCGCCGAACAGCGCGCCGACGCCGGCAGTGATCGCCATCGCGAGCGCGCCCCAGAACGTGACGCGCCACGCACCGTTGGGCGCGCTCGCGCCGCCAGTGCGCGCGGCAAGCGCGCCGAGCGCCGCAAGGAACACCAGAGCGGTCGCCGAGACCCAGGCGATCAGCGTCGCACGCGGCGCCAGCGCCGTCACCGCGAGCGGCAGCGCCGCGCCGGCCGCGAAGCTCGCTGCCGAGGCGAGCGCAGCCTGCGCCGGCCGTGCTGCGAGCTGGTGCGAGATGCCGAGCTCGTCGCGCGCGTGCGCGCCGATCGCGTCGTGCGCCATGAGCTGGTTCGCAACCTCGTCGGCGAGAACGGTATCGAGGCCGCGCCCGACGTAGATCGCCGCAAGCTCGCGGTGCTCGGCCGCGGGATCGTGCTGCAGCTCGGCGCGCTCCTTGGCGATGTCGGCGGCCTCGGTGTCGGCCTGCGAATGCACCGACACGTACTCGCCCGCCGCCATCGACATCGCGCCCGCGACGAGACCCGCGACGCCGGTGAGGACGATGCTCGCCTGCGGCGCGTGCGCCGCGGCGACGCCGACCACCAGGCTCGCGGTCGAGACGATGCCGTCATTCGCCCCCAGCACCGACGCGCGCAGCCAGCCGACCCGGGTCGTGCGGTGGCGCTCGAAGTGTCTGCGGATCATGCGGCGAATACGGCGACGTCGAAGGAGCACGCCGGCGCTGCGGCGTGCCGGAGCGTAGCAGGCTCGATGCAGCGGCACGACGCTCGTCGATAGAATTCGCCGCTCCGCAAAGCTCTCATCGCCCGTGTCCGATCGCCGCAAGGTCCTGCCCCAGTACGTGCTGCCGAAGCGGGGTCTCACGGCGTTCGCCGGGCGGGTCGCCTCGCGCGAGCGCGGCGCGACGACGACGAGGCTGGTGCGCTGGTTCGTGCGCAAGTACGGCGTCGATCTGAGCGAAGCGCTCGAGAGCGATCCGGCCGCGTACGCGAGCTTCAACGACTTCTTCACGCGCGCGCTCAAGCCCGGCGCGCGACCGATCGCGAACGCCGACCTGATCTGCCCGGTCGACGGGACGATCAGCCAGTTCGGCCGCATCGAGCAAGACCAGATCCTGCAGGCGAAGGGTCATCGCTACTCGACCGCCGCGCTCGTCGGCGGCGACCCCGCGCTCGCCGCACGCTTTCACGACGGCAGCTTCGCGACGCTCTATCTCAGCCCGAAGGACTACCACCGCATCCACATGCCGTGCGACGGCACCCTGGTGCGGATGGTGCACGTCCCGGGCGCGCTGTTCTCGGTCAACCCGACGACGGCGCGCGGCGTGCCGGGCCTGTTCGCGCGCAACGAGCGCGTCGTCTGCGTGTTCGAGTCCGCTGCGGTCGGCGTCTTCGTCCTCACGCTCGTCGGCGCGACGATCGTCGGCAGCATGGCGACGGTGTGGCACGGCACGGTCAACCCGCCGCGCGGTCGGCGCGTGCGCGACTGGCATTACCCCGAGCGCGAGGTGGCGCTCCGGAAAGGCGAAGAGATGGGCCGCTTCATGCTCGGCTCGACCGTCGTCCTGCTGTTCCCGA
>DASXXO010000240.1:0-10116 GCA_036503045.1 Caldimonas sp.
GCGATCAAGGAGACGGCCAAGCAGTTCGAGGCGATCTTCATGCAGCAGCTCCTGAAGAGCATGCGCGACGCCACCGTCAGTAGCGGCATGCTCGACAACTCGGCGACGCAGCTCGGCACCGAGATGCTCGACGCGCAATACGCGAACAAGATGACCGGCCTGCCCGGTGGCTTGGCCGACGCCATCGCCCGGCAGCTCGAGCGGCAGATGGGCGGCACGACGGCTCCCGCCGCCGCGAGCCGGCCGGCTGCGGCGGCGAGCGGGGCTCCGGCCTCGGCGGCGACGACGCCGCTGACGCAGACGCAGGCCGATTTCGTGAAGACGCATTCGGCGGCGGCGCTGGCCGCACAAGCGCAAAGCGGCATCCCGGCCGCCTTCATGATCGGCCAGGCGGCGCACGAATCGGCCTGGGGCAGGCGCGACATCAAGAACGCCGACGGCAGCGATTCGCACAACCTGTTCGGCATCAAGGCCGGCGCCGGCTGGCGCGGGCCGACCACCGAGATCACGACCACCGAGTACGTCAACGGCGAGGCGCAGAAGGTGAGCGCCAAATTCCGCAGCTACGCTTCCGATGCCGACGCATTCGCCGACTACGCGCGGATGCTGACGGAAAGTCCGCGCTACGCCGGCATCGCCGCGCAGGCGGCGCAGGCGCCGGCGAGCGCCGCCTCGGCGAGCGACTTCGCACAGGGCCTGCAGCGCGCCGGCTACGCCACCGATCCGGCCTACGCCGATAAGCTCGCGCGCGTCATCAACACGACGCTGCGCGTGCAACGCGCCTCGGCGTGAACGGGGTGCAGAGATGACCATTTCGTCGCTGCTCAACATCGGCTCGCGGGCCATGGCGGCGAGCTATGCCCAGCTCACCGTCACCGGCAACAACATCGCCAATGCCAACACGCCGGGCTATTCGCAGCAGACGGCGAACCTCGAGACCTCGTTCAGCCAGCAGACCGGCTCGGGGTTTTTCGGCAGCGGCGTCGACGTCGCGACCGTCACGCGCGCGCACAGCGACTTCCTGACCCGTGAGGCCGCGACCTCGGCCTCGATCGCCGCCGCCGACGACGCGCGCAGCACGCAGCTGCAACAGCTGCAAAGCGTGTTCCGGACCGATCAGGCCGGGCTCGGCTACGCCGCGCAGCAGGCCTTCAACAGCTTCGTCGACGTCGCCAACAACCCGCAGGATTCGTCGGCCCGGCAAGCGGCGCTGGCAAGCGTCGGCACGATGGCGAGCGACTTCAAAAGCGCGGCCAGCCAGCTCGATGCGCAGCAGGCCGGCGTCGCCGACCAGCTGCGCACCTCGGTCGCCTCGATCAACACACTGACGACGCAGATCGCCAAGCTCAACAAGCAGATCGCCAACGGCCTGGCGAGCGGTCAGCCGCCGAACAGCCTGCTCGACCAGCGCGACACCGCGATCAACAGCCTCTCGCAGCTTGCCGGAGTGACGACAGTCGCCTCCGCCGACGGTACGGTCGGCGTCTTTCTCGGCGGCGCGCAGACGCTCGTGCTTGGCGGCAATGCGACGGCCCTCGTCGCCGTGCCCGATGCCTACGATCCGTCGAGGGTGCAGGTCGGCATCAGCAACGGCAGCACGACAACGACCTTCCCGGACGGCTTCGTCGCCAGCGGCTCGGTGAGCGGCCTGCTGCGCGTGCAGAACCACGACATTCCCGACGCGCGCGGCTTGCTCGGCCAGCTCGCGGCGTCGATCGCCGGCGCGATGAACGCGCAGCAGGCGCTCGGTCTGGACCAGGGCACGCCGGCGTCGGCCGGCCGGCCGCTGCTGTCGATCGGCGCGCCGGACGTGCTGCCGTCATCGAACAACGCGATGGCCGGCGGCGTGCCGGTGGCCTCGTACGTGAACGGCAGCGGCACGCGGGTCTCGAGCGTCAGCATCAGCGTCGTCGATCCGAAGGCGCTGCAGCCGAGTGACTATCGGCTCACGGCCGACCCGACGCTGCCGGCCGGCCAGTACAAGCTAACGCGGCTTTCCGACGGCAGCTCGCAGACGGTCGCCAGCGGCGACATCGTCGACGGTTTCCAGATCAGCATCGCCACGCCGCTGCCGGCCGCGCGCGACAGCTTCCTGCTGCAGCCGGTGTCGACGGCGGCGAGCGGCATGGCGCCGGCGCTGACCGATCCGAGCGGCATCGCCGCCGCCGCGCCGGTGCAGGCGTCGCTCAACGTCGCCAACACCGGCACCGCGTCGGTCGCCTCGCTGCAGGTGGTCAACCCGTCCATCAACCCGAACCTGACGGCAACGATCAGCTTCACCGACAACAGCGGCGACTACAGCTTCAGCCTGGTCGACACGACCGGCGCCTTGCCGACCGTCACCGGGACCGGCACGGTGGCGGCCGGCCAGCCGATCGCCTTGAACGGCTGGCAGCTCGCTCTCAACGGCGCGCCGAAGAACGGCGATTCGCTGGTCGTCGCGAAGACCGCGTATCCGGCCGCCGACAACGGCAACGCCAACGCCATGCTGGCGCTCGGCACGGCGAACATCGTCGGCGTCGGCGGCAGCGTCGCTGCCGGCCAGAACGTCACCGATGCCTATGCCAGCGCGCTCGCCAATGTCGGCGTGCGGGTGCAGAGCGCGATGGCGGCGGCGACGCAGTCGGACGCCATCTCCACCGCCGCGACCACCGCCGCCTCGAACCAGTCGGGCGTCAACCTCGACGAGGAAGCGGCGCGGCTGATCCAGTATCAGCAGAGCTACCAGGCGGCGGCCAAGATTCTGCAGATCGCCCAGACCGTCTTCACCAGCCTGCTGTCGATCGGCGGCAACTGACCTTCCGCTTCTCGCCACGGACTCGCCCGCCATGCGCATCAGCACCGCCAACGCCTACGACAGCGGCATCGCCACCTTGATGCAGCGCCAGCTCGACATGACGACCCTGCAGAACCAGATGACGACCGGCAAGCGCGTCAACCAGGCGAGCGATGACCCGGCGGCCGCTGCCATCGCGGCGCGGGCCGTGGCGGCGCAAAGCCAGATCACGGCAACGCAGCGCGCCGTCGCGGCGAGCCAGACCGTGATGACGCAGACCGAGAGCTCGCTCGGCGACGCCGGCAATCTGCTGCAAAGCGCGCGCGCCCTGCTGGTGCAGGCCGGCAACGCGACCTTGAGCGATACCGACCGTCAGTCGATCGCCACCCAGCTGCAGTCGATCCGCGGCCAGCTGGTCGATATCGCCAACACGAGCAACGGTGCCGGCAGCTACATCTTCGGCGGCCAGGGGTCGACGCAGAAGCCCTTCATCGAGACGCCGGGCGGTGTGCAGTACGCCGCCGCGCCGGGCCAGACGCTCGCCGGCGGCGGCACCAACCTGCCGCTGACGACCGACGGCAACGCCGTGTGGATGACGGCGCCCACCGGCAACGGCGTGTTCGCGACCAGCGCCGGCCCGGGCGTCACCGACGCGACGATCGACACCGGATCGGTCTCCGATCCGAGCGCCCTGACCGGCGCCAACTACACCTTGAGCTTTACCGTCAGCGGCGGCGTCACGACCTATGCGGTGCTGAAGAACGGCGCGCCGACGGCAGTGACCGCGGCGCCCTACGTCTCGGGCCAGGCGATCGTCGTCGATGGCATGACGGTCGCCGTCAGCGGTACGCCGTCTTCGGGCGACCAGTTCCAGATCGCGCCGTCGACGCCGACGCAAAGCGTCTTCGGCACGCTCGACAAGGCGATCTCCGACCTGTCGACGCCCGGACGCACCGGATCGCAGGTCGCCCAGTCGAACGCCGAGACGCTGCAGAGCATGGATGCGGTGATGAACCACCTCGAGGCGGCGCGCGGCGTCGCTGGCGACGTGCTGAACAGCATCGCCAACTTCACCGACCGCCTCAACGCGCAGAACCTTGCCGCCACGACAACTCAATCAAATGCGGAAGATGTAGACATGGTGAGCGCCATTTCGACCTTTCAGAACGAGCAGAACGGCTACGATGCGGCGCTCAAGTCGTACGCGATGGTGCAGCGTCTGTCGCTGTTCCAGTACGTGAACGGCGGGTGAGGGCCCGCTGACGAGGGCCTCAGGAGTCCTTGCCTTGCTCGACGTCGCGATCCTCGGCCAGGTGGCCCTCGGCTACTCGCCGTTCATCGACCGCAACCGGATGGTCACCGCGACGCGGCTGACCGTCGTGCCGCTGCGCCCCGACGCGATCCTCGACGTCGCCCAACTGCTGCACGCAGTCGGCGACGTCTGGCCCGCAAGCGGCAGCGCGGTCTCGCTCAACGTCATCAGCGAGAGCCTGCTGCACGACCTGCTGCAGGCGAGCCCGACGGCCAACCTGATGGTCGAGGTGCCGAACTTCATGGCGTCCGACCCCGACAACGTCGAGGCGCTCCTGCGGCTGCACGGCAACGGCAACACGCTGCTCCTGAAGGGCCGTCCGAACGACGAGCTGCCGCGCGAAGTCCTGCCGTGCTTCCGCTATTCGATCATCGACCTCGCCGACGAGCGGCGCATCGGCCAGGCGGCCGCGGCGCCCCCCGGGGTGACGCGCTCGATCCAGCATGTGCAGTCGGGCGTGCGCACGATCGCCGACATGGAGGCGTCGTTCGCGCGCGGCGCCCACGCGGTGCTCGGCTGGCCGATCGACGACGCGATCAGCGCGACCGCGGCGCGCAACGGCAAGGGGATGGCGCAGCCCGACATGCAGGTCGTGGTCGAGCTGATCCACCGCGTCGACAGCGAGGAGGACGTCGAGAGGCTCGAGAACACGCTCAAGCGCGACCCCGCGCTCGCGTTCAAGCTGCTGCGCTACATCAACTCGCCGGCGTTCGGGCTGCGCGTCGAGATCAGCTCGTTCCGGCACGCGATCATGCTGCTCGGGTACCAGCGGCTGAAGCGCTGGCTGGCGCTGCTGCTCGCGACCGCCAGCAAGGACGTCAACCTGCGGCCGATCATGTTTGCGGCGGTGCGCCGCGGCCTGCTGATGGAAGAGCTCGTCGCCGACAGCGGCGACGAGGAGATGAGGAGCGAGATGTTCATCTGCGGCGTGTTCTCGCTGCTCGACCGGATGTTCCAGGAGAGTTTCGCCAAGCTGCTCGGCTCGATTCCGGTGCCGGCGCGCGTCTATCAGGCGCTGGTCGAGAACGCCGGCCCGTTCCAGCCGTACCTGGCGATGGTCAAGGCGGCCGAGGGTGAGTCGGTATACGACTACCGCGAGGCGGCCGAGCAGCTCCTGATGAGCGTCGCCGCGATCAACCGCGCCCAGCTGCGCGCGCTGATGGGCGCGGGCGCGCTCGAGTGAGCGGCGCGTGACGCAGTGGCCGGCCGCTCCGCCGGGCGCCTGAGTGGCAGGCACCGCCCGTCGCGCGCTCGTGCCTTTCGTGGCGGGCAGCACGCGGTCCATGCTGCGCCGCTCGTTCAAGCTTGTCCCCACTGCGCCGAAAATGCGCTATGCGGCCGTGGCTGCCGGCGTCGTCGCGCCGGTGGGCGTCACGCTCGCAGCCGTCTGTCCGCCATGCCGTCGTCCATGAGGTCTATCGTGTCGTCGCCGCAAAGCGCATCGGCGAGCGCCGCCTGCGCCGCGGTGCTCGACGCCGACGCGCTCGAGCGCCTGCGCGAGCTCGACCCGAGCGGCAAGAGCAGGCTTCTCGATCGCGTCCTGCGTGCGTTCGAGTCCTCGGCATGGCGCCTCGCCAGGCAGTTCAGCGAGGCGCGCGAGGCGGGCGACCTGCAGTCGATCCGCCATGTGGTCCACACCCTGAAATCGTCGTCGGCGAGCATCGGCGCGCTGGTGCTGGCGCGGATGTGCGGCGAGATCGAGACCGCGATCCGCACGGGCGGCGACGCCGCCCTGCCCGAACGGCTGGACGCCATGGACCGCGAACTCGCGGCCGTGCTACAAGCGGTCTCGCCCATGCTGTCTTCCCCTGGCACGCCGACATGACCCTGCGCGCCGAGCCCACCGCCGACGATCTCCCGGAGCGCCCCCGCGTCCTTCTCGTCGACGACGACGAGGTCAACCTGCTGCTGACCTCGGTCGCGCTGCAGGACCAGGGCTTCGACGTCACCGAGGCGGCGAGCGGCGAGCAGGCGATCCGGACCCTCGCCGACTGGCTGCCCGACATCGTCGTCCTCGATGCGGTCATGCCGGGCCTCGACGGGTTCGAGACCTGTCGCGAGCTGCGCGTGCTGCCCGGCTTCGAGTCGCTGCCGGTCCTGATGCTGACCGGCCTCGACGACGACGCGTCGATCACGCGCGCCTACGAGGCCGGCGCGACCGACTTCTTCGTCAAGTCGACCCAGTGGAGCCTGCTCGCAGGGCGTCTGCGCTACCTGCTGCGCGCCTCGCGCACGCGGGTCGAGCTCGAGCGCAGCAAGTCGCGTCTGGCGCGCGCGCAGGATCTCGCGCGGATGGGCAGCTTCGACTGGCGGCGCGGCCAGGACGGCCCGGTGTTCTCGATCGAAGGGCTGCGCGTGTTCGGCCTCGGGCCGGGCGACCAGCCGGCGTTCCGCAGCCTCCTGCGCATGGTTCCGGAGGAGGAGCGCACGGCTTTCCTCGAGCTCACGCACAGCGCGATGGACCGCAGCACCGTGCTCGCGACCGACGTCCACGCGCGCCTGGTCGACGGCCGCCAGCGAATCGTCCACATCGAGGCCGAGCCCGAGTTCAACGAGCACGGCAATCTGGTCGGCTACACCGGCATCGTCCAGGACGTGACCGACCGGCGCCTCGCCGAGGACCGGATCCGCCACCTCGCCAACTTCGACACCCTGACCGGGCTGCCGAACCGGCGCCAGCTGATCTGGCGCGCCGAGCGCGCGCTCGACCACGGGCGCCGCCTCGGCCACGAGGTCGCGCTGCTGCTGATCGACCTCGACCGCTTCAAGATCATCAACGACACGCTCGGCCACGGCGCCGGCGACGACTTGCTGGTCGAGGTGTCGCGGCGCCTGCGCTCGTGCGTGCGCCACTCCGACCAAGTGCTCGAGAGCTCGCTCGAGAGCGTGGGGCTGCGCTCGCACCGCACGCTCGAGGCGGTCGGCCGGCTCGGTGGCGACGAGTTCGTCGCCCTGCTTCCGGAAGTGGGCGACGAGCAGGACGCGGAGCGCGTCGCGACCCGCATCCTCGAGGTGATGCGAAAGCCCATCATGCTCGGCCTGCAGGAGTGCTTCGTGACCGCGAGCGTCGGCATCGCGATCTTCCCGCGCGACGGCGCGACGGTCGCCGACCTGCTGCGCAATTCCGACATCGCGATGTACTCGGTGAAGTCCGCGGGCCGCAACTCGTCGTCGTTGTACCGGCCGAACCTCGCGGGCAAGGGGCGCGAGAAGCTCGAGCTCGAGAGCGCGCTGCACAAGGCGATCGAGCGCAACGAACTGGTCCTGCACTACCAGCCGAAGATCGACGTGCGTGGCGCGCGCATGATCGGCGCCGAGGCGCTGATGCGCTGGCGCAGGCACGGCCAGCTCGTCGCGCCGGGCGACTTCATCCCGCTCGCCGAGGAGACCGGCCTCATCATCCCGCTCAGCGAGTGGGCGATCCGCGAGGCGGCACGCCAGGCCCGTGTCTGGCTCGACAACTTCGGCTTCTCGGACTCGATCGCGGTCAACCTGCCGAGCCGGCTGTTCGAGCGTACCGACCTGGTCGAGTACATCCATTCCGCGGTGACGACCTACGGCGTGCCGCACCACGCGATCGAGCTCGAAATCACCGAGACGGGCCTGATGAAGGACCTGCAGAACGTGATCCCGTCGCTGCATCGGCTGAACGAGATCGGCGTCGAGATCTCGATCGACGACTTCGGCACCGGCTATTCGTCGCTCGCCTACCTGACGACGCTGCCGATCAGCGAGCTCAAGATCGACCGCAGCTTCGTGCGCGACCTCGGCATGACGCCGCAGAGCTCGGCGGTGGTCACGGCGATCATCGCGCTGGCGCGCTCGCTCGGCCTGCGCGTGATCGCTGAGGGCGTGGAGAACCTGCGCCAGATGGAGGTCCTGCACCGCCTCGGCTGCGGCATCATGCAGGGGTTCCTGTTCAGCAAGCCGCAACCCCCCGAAGACATCGAGCGCTGGCTCGAGCAGACCGTGTTGCCGAAGAAGGCGCCGTGGATCGGTCAGGCGGCGGCGTCCGAAAGCACGGACGCGCCGCGGCCGTTGCGCGTCCGCGAGCCGCGTGGCAAGCCGATCGGCAAGCTCCCCTGAGCTCCCCCGATCAGCCAGATCGCCGATGAGCTCGACGCGTCCCGCGCCCCTCGCCAAGCCCGAGGTGCCGACTGCGCAGATCGCCAAGGCGGCGCTGCGCCGGCTCGCGGTCGAGCGCCTCGAGCCGACGCCGGAGAACTACGAGCGTGCGTACCGGCAGGAAGCCGGCGATCCGGCCGACCCGACAGAAGCCCTCTCGACCTTGATCGAGCGGATCATCCGCGGCATCGAACGCACCGGCCACAACTGGACGCCGGCGCGGCGCAAGGAAGGCGTCCAGCGCGTGCTCGCGAGCGGCCGCGGCGATGCGAGAAAGCTCCAGCACCGCCTTGCGCAGCTCGTCAACAGCTGGGAGGGCGACACCCCGGCGACACCGGTCGGCGTCGCTGCCGCGCCAGCGGCAAACGCGACTCGGCCGGCGCCGCTCGATGACGCAGCCGGCGCTGCGCAGGCGGCGCAGGGCGAAGCGAGCGCCGCCTGGCAGCGCGTCGCGCGAACGCTCGGCCACGGACTGCAGCAGGCGCTGCCGGCCAAGGACGGCGCCAACCCGGAGCTCGCGCGCGAGCTGGCGAGCCTGGTCGAGCGGATCGATCACGAAGGCGCGAGCGCAGTGCTTGCCGACGACGCCGATGCGCTCGTGCGCCGGGTCGAGCGCGTGCTCCAGCACCGCCACCACCTGTTCGATCAGCTCGGCAAGCTCTGCCACGAGCTGACGTCGAGCCTGACCGAGCTTGCCGAGGACGGCAGCTGGGTCAAGGGCCAATGCGATGCGATGCGCCTGAAGATCGAGGAAGGTCTGAGCGGGCGCGGCGTGCGCGCCGTGAGCGACATGCTGCACCACGCGAGGAAGCGACAGGGCGAGGTGCGCGGCGAGCGCGAGAAGGCGCGCGACGCGCTGAAGGTGCTGATCACGCAGATGCTCGCCGAGCTCGGCGAGCTTGGCTCGAAGACCGGAAACTTCCACGAGAGCGTCGGCCGCTATGCCGAGGTCATCGAGCAGTCGGACTCGCTCGAGAGTCTGACCGGCGTCGTGCGCGAGATGGTCGCCGAGAGCCGTGCCGTGCAGACGCTCGTCCAGCAGACGCAGGAGCGCTTGCAGGCGGAGCACAGCAAGGCGATCGACCTGACCCAGCGCGTGGTCGAGCTCGAGGACGAGATGAAACGCCTCTCCGACGAGGTCTCGACCGACCAGCTGACGCAGATCGCCAACCGGCGCGGCCTGATGCAGGCGTTCGAGGTCGAGCGCGCCCGCCTCGAGCGCAACGGCGGCGAGCTCTCGATCGGCCTGCTCGACATCGACAACTTCAAGCGCCTCAACGACGAGCTCGGCCACAGCGCCGGCGACGAGGCGTTGAAGTCGCTCGCCGCGGTCGTCAGCAAGACGCTCAGGCCGACCGACCGGGTCGCCCGCTACGGCGGCGAGGAGTTCGTGGTCCTGCTGCCGCAGACGCCGCCGAGCGAGGGCGAGCAGGTGCTGACGCGGCTGCAGCGGTCGCTCACCGGCGGCCTCTTCATGCACAAGGACAAGCAGATCTTCGTCACCTTCTCGGCCGGCGTCACCGACTACCGGCTCGCGGAGCGGATCGAGGATTCGCTCGAGCGCGCCGACCAGGCTCTCTACGAAGCCAAGCGGACCGGAAAGAACCGCACCTGCATCAGCTGAACCCGCCGAGCCGGTGGCTCAGGCGGCGTCGCCCGAGCCGCGGGGCTCGCCAAGAAGCCTGAGCGCGCGGTCGACGTCGCGCTCGAACGCGCCGACGGTCGCCTCCGGCGCGGTCGATCCCATCAGCGCGGCGCGGTACGCCGATGCCTCGCTTGCGTAGAAGGCCTGGACGACGAGACGGGCGTCGCTGCTCAGCGCCTCGGTGAGCGAATTGACGAAGCACTCCATCGCCAGCATCGAGCCTTTCAGCTCGTGGATCTGTCGCGCCATGCGGGCGGT
>DASXXO010000241.1:0-2724 GCA_036503045.1 Caldimonas sp.
TGCGGCGATGGCGTCAAGCCGGTCCTGGCGTCGCGCGATCTCGGCCGGGATGTCGAGCTCGGGCTCGTTCTTCTCGGCTTCGTCGGCCTGCTTGGCGCGCTGCAGCAGCGCGTCGATCTGTGCCTTCAGCTCGGCCTCGGCCTTGAGCATGTGGCCGTAGCTCATGGCCTTGTGGCGGCTGGCGTTGGCCTTGACCTTGGTGCCGTCCACCGCGATCGTGCCCAGCTTGACCAGGCCCATCTCGCGGGCCAGCCGCACGACCTGCACGAACAGCTCGCTCAGCTCCTTCAGATGCAAGGCCCGGAAGTCGCGGATCGTGCGGTGCGCGGGGAAGTTGCCCGCCGCCAGAACCCTGAAGGCCACGTCCTCGGAGAGCTTCCTGGCGATCTTGCGCGAGCTGAACACGCCGCTGGCGTAGCCGTACACCAGCACCTTGACCATCATGGCCGGATGGAACGGCTGGTTGCGCGGGCCGTCCTTGTCGTAGCGGGCGTGGAACGCGCTAAGGTCGAGCCCGTCCACGGCGTCGCTGATGAAGTGGGCCAGGTGCCCTTCAGGCAGCCACTCCTGCAGCGCCTCAGGCAGCAGCAGCATCTGCTGCGGTTCGTAGGGCAGGTAGTTCGCGGCCATGGCCACGAAACGTACCTCACATCTCATTCGCAGTCAGGGACTTCCCTTCTGCCGCCCAGACTCCTAGCGCTCGCTAGGGCAGGCCGCGCTCGACCTCGAGCAGCTGGAAGCGCGCCAGCGCGAGGTTGGTGCGGTGCTTCTCGAGCAGGGCGACGAGCACGAGATCGGCATGACGCTGCAGCGCGCGGATCAGCACATGGCGCGAGCCCGCGGTGGTGATGATCTCGTCGATCGGGTCGGCGAGGCCCATCGTGCGCGCGGCGTCGCGATGACTGGCAAGCACCTGTGCGCATGCGGCCGCCGCGAGCTCCATGTCGAGCAGCTGCGGATCGCGCGTCTCGTGCGCGAGGACGAGCCCGGTGGCAGCGTCGACGAGCGCGCAGCCGAGCAGGCCGTCGAGCTTCTTCAGGCTGGCGAGCGCCTGGCGGCCGCGTGCGGCGTCGAGGACGGGCTTGGTGGGCGGTGTCGTTTCGGCAGCGGCCGCGACCGCCTTGGCAACCGGCGCCGCGGGATCGAGCTCGCCGACCTTGATCGGGAAGTCGGCCGTGCCGAGCATCGGCGAGACCGCGGACGGATCCCAGCCCGGTTGCAGCCTGGCCTGGTTCCAGACGTTGAGCATCGCATTCCACACCGACGACGCGCCGGTCATCGGCTCGCTGACGACGTGCACGTTCAGCCGCTCGGGCCAGGTGATCGCCTTGACCTTGGCAGCGATCCAGTCGGCGTTGGGCGGCAGCTGGAACAGCATGTGCGCGCAGCGCCACGTCTCGAGACCCGTCGCGTGGCGCAGCGACGCGAGCAGCGCGTCGATCGCGTGGGGTTGCATCGGGCCGATGATCACCGCCGTCATCTGGCTGCGCTCCATCAGCGCGACCGGGATCTCGGCGTTCTCGGGCCCGGGGGCGCGCACGTCGGCGTGGAAGATGCGCAGGGTGTCTTCCTGACGGCGCACGAGCATCGTCCGCTCGATCATCGCGATCGTGCGCAGCGTCGTCTGCTCGCGCAGATGGAGCTTCTCGATCGGCCGGCCGCCGGCGTCCGAGAGCGCCTTGATCACCGAGGACGCCCAGACGCCGACCGGGTCGAGCAGAGTGATCATCGAGGTCGCGGTCTCGAGATCGGCGCGCGTGGTGGCGAAGTGCTCGCGGATCGCCTGCGCCGGAGAGCCGGTCACGACGAGGTCGCTGACGTGGCGGTCGATGATCTGGCCGCGCTCGTTCACCTCGGTGGCGATGCTCTCCATGATCGCCGTCGCGGCGAAGTCCTGGCCGGTGTTGACGACCTGGGTGTCTTCGAACTCGGACGCCTTCGCTTTCGCATCGCGCAAGGCCCGCAAGTCTCCGAAGAGCGATGTCAGCATGGCGGCTCCTGGTGCCGGGCAAGACCAGTCGGGTCCCGTCCGCTGCCAGCGAGTCTAGTGGCGCCGCAGCATTACACGTTCTGTTACATCGACGTGCGGCAGCGAGGAGCCGATGGCCGGCCGACGCTTGTGCGCACGGCGCTAGATCCGCTTGACGCGACCGGTGCCTGCGATCGAAATCCGCGGAGTCGCGGCCCCGCTGTAATACACATCGCCGCTGCCGGCGATCGCCGCGCGCAGCGCGTTCTCGGCGCGCACCCGCGCATCGCCGCTGCCCGCGATGCTGACGCTGACGTCTGCCGCGGCGAGGCGCTCCGTGTCGCAATTGCCGCTGCCTCCGACGCTGACGGTGAGCCGGCGCGCATGGCCGTCGGCGCGAAACACGCCACTGCCGCCGATCGAGACGGCGAGATCACCGACATCGAGCTCGGACAAGGCGATCGAGCCCGAGCCACCGATCGCCGCGTCGAGCCCGGCAGTCTTGATCGCCTTGCCGCTGATGCTTCCCGAGCCGCCGAGGGCAAGCGCGTCGAGCCGCACCAAGTCGATCGTCACCACGACCGGCGTCCGCGGCTCGACGCGGACGTCCTTCGCGAGCTCGATCTGGAGCGAGCGATCGGCGCGCAGCGTCGTCTCGATCAGCGGCAGCACGTTGTCGTCCGCGACGATCTCGATCAGGTCGCGGCTGCCCGGCCGTAGCACGACCGCGAACGGCGCGTCGAGCGACACGCGCG
>DASXXO010000242.1:0-2642 GCA_036503045.1 Caldimonas sp.
GTGCAGGCGCGCGCGCCCGTTCTCTGGATAGAACTCGGTCGCGTCGATCGCGTCGAGCGCGCACTCGCGTAGCGTCTGCGGCGCGGGATCGACGGCGAACACGCCGCGCGTCGACTCGTCGGGCTCGTCCATGCGGACGAACCACTGCGCCGCCGCGCGATAGACGACCGGCGTCTTGTGGCGCCAGCAGTGCGGGTAGCTGTGCACGAGCGTCGAGCTGGCGAGGAGCCGCCCGGCGTCGCGCAGCGCGTCGACGATCGCCGGATTGGCCTTCCAGATGTGCATGCCGCCGAACAGCGGCAGCGCGTCCTCGTAGACGCCGTTGCCCTGCACCGGATTGAGGATCTCGTCGACCGCCATGCCGTGCGCGCGGCACGAGTTGAAGTCGTCGACGCCGTACGCCGGCGACGAGTGGACGACGCCGGTGCCTTCGTCGGCGGTCGCGTAGTCGGCGAGGAGGACCGGCGCAGTGCGGTTGTAGCCGGGGTCGACGGCGGCGAGCGGATGGCGGAAGCGCAGGCCCTCGAGGCGCGCGCCGAGAGTGCTCGCGAGCGCGCGCCCTTCGAGCCCGTAGCGCGCCAGGCACTTGTCGACCAGCGCGCTCGCCAGCACGAGCGCGCCGCGCTTGGTGGCGACGAGCGAGTACTCGAGCTTCGGGTTGAGGTTGAGCGCCTGGTTGGCAGGGATCGTCCACGGCGTCGTCGTCCAGATGACGGCGAACGCGTCCTGGTCGATCGACTGCAGCCCGAACGCGGCGGCGAGCGCCGCGCGGTCGTCGGCGAGGAACGCGACGTCGACCGCGGTCGAGGTGCGGTCGGCGTACTCGATCTCGAACTCGGCGAGCGACGAGCCGCAGTCGAAGCACCAGTACACGGGCTTCAGGCCGCGATAGACGTAGCCGCGCTCGATCAGGCGCTTGAGGACGCGGAGCTCGCCGGCCTCGTTGCCGAAGTCCATGGTCCGGTACGGATGCTCCCAGTCGCCGAGCACACCGATCCGCTTGAAGTCGGCCATCTGCTGCGCGATCTGCTCGTTCGCATAGGCGCGGCTCTTCGCCTGCACGACGTCGCGCGGCAAGCCGCGGCCGAAGATCTTCTCGATCGCGTTCTCGATCGGCAGCCCGTGGCAGTCCCAGCCCGGCGTATAGCGCGCGTCGAAGCCCGCGAGCTGGCGCGCCTTGACGATCATGTCCTTCAGGATCTTGTTGGCCGCATGGCCGATGTGCAGCTGGCCGTTCGCGTACGGCGGGCCGTCGTGCAGGACGAAGCGGGGCCTGCCGTGGCGCGCATCGCGCAGGCGCTGGTAGACGCCTTCCTCGCTCCACTGCTTCACCCAGCCCGGCTCGCGCCGGGGCAGGTCGCCGCGCATCGGGAACGGCGTGTCGGGTAGGTTGAGCGTCGAGCGGTAGTCGGTCGAGGCGCTCGGTGCGGTCGAATCGGCGAAGCGGGGCGCGTCAGCCATGGCGGATCTTTCGGGCGGCTGCCGGCGACGGGCAGCGGGAAGCTGGGGAAGGAGCGACGATCGGGTCGCGATCGGCGCCACGGTCGCGCCGGTGCGCGACGCTCGATCGGCCGATCAAATTCGGTCGCGCGTCGTCTGCCGACCGGTCGCCGCGTGCGTCGCAGCCTCGGCGGCGAGGAAGGCGCGCGCGTCGGCAGCGTCGCGGCCGATCGCGGCGGCGAGCTCGCCGAGCGAGTCGTAGCGCGCTTCGTCGCGCAATTTGTGCAGCAGTTCCACGCGTACGAGTCTACCGTAGCCCCCTTCCGGCCCGAGCGCCTGCGGCCAGTCGAAGCAATGCGCCTCGAGCAGGATGCGACCGCTGTCGTCGACGGTCGGCCGTCGGCCCAGGCTGGCGACGCCGTCGAGCGCTCGCTGGCCGAGGCCGTGGACACGCACGACGAAGATCCCCATCGCCGCCGGCCTGGGATGGCCGAAGCGGACGTTGAGGGTGCGGAATCCGTCGCCGCGCCCGGGGCCGCTCTCGCCCAGCGAGCGGCCGAGGCGGGCGCCCGGCAGGACGCGACCGCTGATGCTGTACGGCCGGCCGAGCAGGGCCGCTGCGCTCTTCATGTCGCCCGCCGCGAGGGCCGCGCGCACCGCCGAGCTCGAGACGCGCAGCCCGTGCACTTCGTAGCTCAGCATGCGCGCGACGTCGAAGCCGTGCCGGGTCCCGGCGCCATCGAGCGTCGCGTAGTCGCCGGCGCGCCGCGCGCCGTAGCGGAAGTCGTCGCCGACCAGGACATAGCGCGCGCCGAGTCCGGCGACGAGCACGTTGGCGACGAACGCCTCGGGCGACTGGGCCGCGAAGGCGGCGTCGAAGCGCATCACGACCGCTTGCGCGACGCCGCAGCGCTCGAGCTCGCACAGCTTGTCGCGCAGCGTCGCGATCCGAGGCGGCGCTGCATCGGGCGTTCCGGCCCGGCGCGCGAAATAGTCGCGCGGGTTGGGCTCGAAGGTGAGCACGGTCGCCGGCAAGCTGCGGTGCGCGGCCTCGGAGACGAGCAGCGCGAGCATCGCCTGGTGGCCGCGGTGCACGCCGTCGAAGTTGCCGATCGTGAGTGCGCAGTGCGCCGCGAGGCTGGGGTGCCGCAGGCTGCGAAAGACGCGCATGGCGCGCGATTATCGGCGCTGCGTCGGGCCTG
>DASXXO010000243.1:0-5033 GCA_036503045.1 Caldimonas sp.
GGCGAGCTCGCCGATCTGCAGGCGACCCGCGCCTGGCTCGTCGAGACCCTCGAGACGACGCTCGAGCTGCTCGCCGCGATCGGCGTCGAGGACGACGAGTCGCTCTACTTCCATCGCCTCGCGCTCTTCTACGAGGAGCTGCACGCCGAGGCGTTCGCGGTGCTGGCGCAGACGCTCGGGGTCGACTGCGGCCTGGTGGCGCGCCCTGCGTTCCACGCGGCGCGCCCGCCGCTCCTGTTTCCGGCGACACGCTGGCTGCTCGGATCGAGCGGCGCCGGCTTTCGATTCGACAACGAAGCCGCGCCGCACCCGGTCGCCATTCCCGAGTTCGAGATCGACGCGCAGGCGCTGACGTGGGCCCAGTACGGCGAGTTCGTCGCGGACGGCGGCTACGACGAGCGCGCGCACTGGAGCGACGAGGGCTGGGCGTGGCTCGAGCGCGAAGGGCGGCGCACGCCGCGCCACGTCGACCAGATGCGCCACGGCGTGCTGCAGCGCCGCTTCGGCGTGCTCGCGCGCGTTCCGCCGTCGCATCCCGCCGTCCACGTCAGCTGGTACGAGGCCGACGCCTGGTGCCGCTGGGCCGGGCGGCGCCTGCCGAGCGAGGTCGAGTGGGAAGCGGCGGCGCACCAGGGGGCGACGCGCGGCTTTCGCTGGGGCGAGGTGCGCGAATGGACGGCGACGACTTTCCGGCCGTATCCGGGGTTCGTCGCAGGCCCGTGGCGCGACTATTCGCTGCCCGCGTTCGGCACCCACAAGGTGCTGCGCGGCGCGTCTTTCGCGACGCGCAGCACCTTGCGCAGCGCCCGCTTTCGCGGCTTCGCGCTGCCTGCACGCGACGACGGGTTCTTCGGCTTTCGGAGCTGCGCCAGTTGAGCGAAAGAGGCGCAGCGGCGACGGTTGCCGTCATGACGGCAATGCGCGAGCGCCGGCTGCTCTGGCTTCGCTGGAACGCTCCTGAATGGCGAACCCTGGAGCGGGGTGAAGGGTTTCGGGTCTTCGAGCGAAGCTTCCTCGCCTCTCCCCACCGGATGGTCGTCGTCGCGCCCAACTTCGCGAATTTCGCTGCAAAGTACAAGCAATCGTTCGTCTACCTGCCGCTTTCCGCCTGTGCGCCGAGCAGGTTGCCAGGCGCAGAGCAGGAGTTCCTGCGCAGATGCCTTGAGAGGATTCGCCCGCAATTCGCCGAGCCAGGCGAAAGCGCCGAAGTCTTCCATCTCGACGGCGGGTTCGTCGGTGACCGCAAGGGGGGCGTCGGCATCGAATGGCTATCACCGTTCGATGTCATCGAGAAGTCAGGCAAGGTCGTCTCCAAGCGGACTTGCCTCGACTGGATCCTGCCGGCGCTCCAGCGCGGCATCGGCCCCGACGAAGGCGGCGTCTACACGCCGTACGCGGGCGACGGCGTCTTTCATCTGCTCAGCATGTGAAAGGCGCACTAGGGAAATCCCGTTTCCGCTCGCTCCGCCGCTCTGAACAATGGGTTTTCCAGGGCGCTTCCCCGCGCGGGGTCGGCGCCGAGCGCAACGCAGCAGGAGACCGGCGTGGACATTCCCCTTTCCCTCACCGTCAACGGCAAGTCCGTCAGCAGGACGGTCGACGCGCGGACGCTGCTCGTGCAGTTCCTGCGCGAGCAGTTGCTGCTGACCGGCACGCACGTCGGCTGCGACACCGCGCAATGCGGCGCATGCACCGTGCACGTGAACGGCCGCGCGATCAAGTCGTGCTCGATCCTCGCCGCGCAGGTCGAGGGCGGCGAGGTGACGACGATCGAGGGCCTGGCCAAGAACGGCGAGCTGCATCCGATGCAGGCGGCGTTCCGCGAGTGCCACGGCCTGCAGTGCGGCTTCTGCACGCCCGGCATGGTGATGTCGGCGGTGCAGCTGCTGAAAGACAACCCGCAGGCGAGCGACGAGGAGATCCGCGAAGGTCTCGACGGCAACATCTGCCGCTGCACCGGGTACCACAACATCGTCAAGGCGATCCAGTTCTGCCAGTCGGGCAAGACGCCGACCGCGGTCTGAAGGAGCAGAGCATGGGCAACATGAACGAAGTGGCGTCGGGCCCGATCGGCCAGAGCCTGCGCCGGCGCGAGGACAAGCGCTTCCTCACCGGGGCCGGCAGCTACACCGACGACGTCGTCCTGCCGCACCAGACCTACGCCGTCTTCCTGCGCAGCCCGCACGCGCACGCGCGGATCCGCTCGATCGACCTCGCGGCGGCGAAGAAGTCGCCGGGCGTCATCGAGATCATCACCGGCGCCGACCTCGCCGAGGCCAAGGTCGGCGGGCTGCCGTGCGGCTGGCTGATCCACAGCAAGGACGGCTCGCCGATGAAGGAGCCCGCCCATCCGGTGCTCGCGCAGGGCAAGGTCCGCCACGTCGGCGACCAGGTCGCGCTCGTCGTCGCCGAGACGCTGCTGCAGGCCAAGGACGCGGCCGAGCTCGTCATGGTCGACTACGACGAGCTGCCCGCCGTGATCGACCTGAACGCCGCCGACTCGATCGGCACCGCGGTCCACGACGACGTTGCCGACAACACCTGCTACGACTGGGGGCACGGCGACAAGGCCGCGGTCGAGGCGGCATTCGCCAAGGCGGCGCATGTCACCAAGCTCTCGTTCGTCAACAACCGGCTGATCCCGAACGCGATCGAGCCGCGCGCCGCCAACGCGAGCTACAACCGGAGCGACGAGAGCTACACGCTCTATCTCGCCAACCAGAATCCGCACGTCGAGCGGCTGCTGATGTGCGCCTTCGTGCTCGGCCTGCCGGAGTCGAAGGTGCGCGTGATCGCGCCCGACGTCGGCGGCGGGTTCGGCTCGAAGATCTTCCTGTATCCGGAAGACGTCGCGCTGGTGTGGGCGTCCAAGCGCGTTGGCCGCCCGATCAAGTGGACGGCAGAGCGGAGCGAATCGTTCCTCACCGACGCGCACGGCCGTGACCACGTCACGACCGCCGAGCTCGCGCTCGACGGCAGTGGCAACTTCCTGGCGCTGCGCGTCAAGACGATCGCCAACATGGGCGCGTACCTGTCGACCTTCGCATCGGCGGTGCCGACGATCCTCTACGCGACGCTGCTCGCCGGCCAGTACAAGACGCCGGCGATCTATGCCGAGGTCAAGGCCGTGTTCACCAACACCGCACCGGTCGACGCCTACCGCGGCGCCGGCCGTCCCGAGGCGACCTACGTGGTCGAGCGCATCGTCGAGCAGGCGGCGCGCGAGATGAAGATCGATCCGGCCGAGATCCGGCGCAAGAACTTCATCACCAGCTTCCCGTACACGACGCCGGTCGGCCTCACCTACGACGTCGGCGGCTACGCCGCGCATCTCGACAAGGCGATGCAGCTCGCCGACGTCGCGGGATTCGCGGCGCGCAAGGCCGCGTCGGCCGCCAAGGGCAAGAAGCGCGGCCTCGGCTACGCGTGCTACATCGAGGCGTGCGGGATCGCGCCGTCGAACATCGCCGGCGCGCTCGGCGCGCGCGCGGGGCTGTTCGAGGCGGGCGAGGTGCGCGTCCACCCGACCGGCACGGTGACGATCTTCACCGGCTCGCACAGCCACGGCCAGGGCCACGAAACGACCTTCGCGCAGGTCGTCGCGGGGCGCCTCGGCATCCCGGTCGACAACGTCGAGATCGTCCACGGCGACACCGGCCGGATCCCGTTCGGCATGGGCACTTACGGCAGCCGCTCGCTCGCGGTCGGCGGAACGGCGATCGTCAAGGCGGTCGACAAGGTGATCGCCAAGGGCAAGAAGATCGCCGCCCACCTGCTCGAGGCCGCGGACAGCGACATCGAGTTCGAGGGCGGCGAGTTCAAGGTCGCCGGCACCGACAAGAAGATCGCCTGGGGCAACGTCGCGCTCACGGCCTACGTGCCGCACAACTTCCCGCTCGACAAGCTCGAGCCGGGCCTGAACGAGAACGCGTTCTACGACCCGACCAACTTCACCTATCCCGCGGGCAGCTACATCTGCGAGGTCGAGGTCGATCCCGACACCGGCAAGGTGAAGGTCGAGCAGTTCGTCGCCGTCGACGACTTCGGCAACATCGTCAACCCGTTGATCGTCGAAGGCCAGGTGCACGGCGGCATCGCGCAGGGACTCGGCCAGGCGATGATGGAAGCCTGCGCCTACGACCCGAAGTCGGGCCAGCTCGTCACCGGCTCGTACATGGACTACGCGATGCCACGCGCGATCGACATCCCGAGCTTCAAGGTCGCGACGACCAACACGCCCTGCAGCCACAACCCGCTCGGCGTCAAGGGCTGCGGCGAAGCGGGAGCGATCGGCTCGCCGCCGGCCTACATCAACGCGGTCACCGACGCGCTCGGCGTCGTCGATCTCGCCATGCCGGCGACGGCGGAGCGCGTCTGGCGCGCCGCCAACGGCCTGCCCGCCTGAACCCGAGGAGACCAGCACATGTATGCCTTCGACTACCAGCGGCCGAGCACGCGCGACGCCGCCAAGAGCGCGGCGGCCGGAGCCGACACGCGCTATCTCGCCGGCGGCCAGAGCCTGATCCAGGCGATGCGGCTGCGCCTGTCGCAGTCCGAGCGGCTGGTCGACCTCGGCGCGATCGCCGAGCTGAAGCAGATCCGCGCCGAGAACAACGGCGTGACGATCGGCGCGATGGCGACGCACGCATCGGTGGCCTCGAACGCCGACGTCATTCGCGTCGTTCCCGCGATCGCCGAGCTTGCGGGCGGCATCGCCGATCCGATGGTGAGGAACATGGGAACGATCGGCGGCTCGATCGCCAACGCCGACCCGGCGGCGTGCTATCCCGCGGCCGTGCTCGCGTTCAACGCGACGATCCAGACCGACCGGCGCACGATCGCCGCCGACGACTTCTTCACGGGCTTGTGGGAGACGGCGTTGCAGGCCGGCGAGCTCGGCGATCGCCGGTGCGAAGCGCCTGACGTCGGCGTTCCTCGCGACGCTCGCGTGGGTCGCCATCGCGCCGACCGTCACGCCGTTGTTCTCGGCCCGGATCTGCCTCAGGTCGGCGACGCCGCCGAGGTCGACCAGG
>DASXXO010000244.1:0-17958 GCA_036503045.1 Caldimonas sp.
CCAGCCGCGCGACGTTGCGCTTGTTGATCTTGTCGAGCGAGCTGTAGCGCTGGTTCGCGTAGCCCATGCCGTAGGTCAGCACCGCGCCGGTCGCCGAAGGATCCTTGCGCAGGTCGTCGAGTGTCTGGGCTCGCGCCGTGAAGACTGCACCGAGCGAGACGGCCGCGAGCAACGCCAGCCGGAAGGAGCGTGTGAGCCTCATGGTTGTCTCCGTGATGTCGAATGCCGCCCGTTCTCGGCCGGGCGTGCACGCGTTCACACTAGTCTCGGAGCGCGATCAGGGACTTAGGGTGATCCCTATATGCCTGGGCAGCGCCGCTTCGCTGCGGTGGCCTCAGCGGACGATGGTTGCCGCCTCGCGCAGGCGGTCACGCATCTCGCCTGTTGCGCGCAGCGCGCCGACTTCGATGCCGTTCCAGTTGCGTAGGCTCACCTCGCTCAGCTTCCTCAGCAGCGCCGCCTGCTCGCGGTCGAGCTCGACGAACGCCTCGATCGCCGCCGCCATCGCGACCTCGGCGGCACGGGAGGTGTTGCCGTCGTCGATCTTGATCGCGACGCCGAGCCCGCGCTCCGGGAAGGCGGCGCAGAACACCGCCTCGGCGCCGACCTTGCAGTAGACACGCTCGCCGAGCGCGGTCATCACTGTTGTATCGAAGCGATCGCTGCCGGCAGCCATGAACGGCTCGCGCGCGACCGCCTGGCGCAGGCGCGTCGCCGCGCGCGCGTGGCCGGGGCGCAGCCCCGTGCCGGTGCCGACGCGCGCAAACGCGAGCGCCAGCCGATCCAGCGGGATCGCGAAGCTCGGGATCGAGCAGCCGTCGATGCCGCGCGGCGCCTTCGCGAGGTCGTGGTCGGTCGCGGCCTGCAGCGCCTCGGTCACGGCGCGCATCACCGGATGGCGCGGCGCGACGTAGCCCTTCGCGTACTGGCGCAGGTGCGAGCGGTCGCACAGCATGCACGCGAGGCAGAGAAAGCCCGCGTGCTTGCCCGAGCAGTTGTTGTGCAGAGCGCTCGGCTCGCGCTTGTCCGCCGCGAGCGCGTAGGCGACCGGGCCGAGACGCGGCCAGTGCGTGCCGCATTCGAGCGCGCCGACGTCGAGCCCGGCCTTGCCGAGCATCCGCTCGACGACGGCGACGTGCGCGGGCTCGCCGTTGTGCGACGCGCATGCGATCGCCAGCTCCTGCTCGTCGAGCTCGAGACGATCGGCGGCACCGCTCTCGACCAGTGGAATGGCCTGCAGCAGCTTCACCGCCGAGCGCGGGAACACCGGCCGCTCGACGTCGCCGAGCGCGAACAAGCGCTTGCCGTCGGCGTTGACGACGACGATCGCGCCGCGGTGCGCGGACTCGCGCGTGCCGCCGCGCGTCGCCTCGACGAGAACGGGATTGGTCGTCGGCTCGGCGCTCATGGGGCGAACTGTAGTCCCTGGCGTCGACAATGGCGTAACGATGTCCTTCATTGTCCTGGCGCTCGCCTTCGGCGCCGCGCGCGCGCTCGGTTGAGGAGTTTCGTGCGGCTCGCCGGCGTCGACTTCAGCTGCAGCCCTTCGCGCCGGAAGCCGATCACGGTCGCCACCGGCCGCCTCGTCGGCTCGACGCTCGTCGTCGGCGAGGTCGCGGAACTCACGACGCTCGCCGCGTTCGACGACTGGCTGCGCGCGCCGGGTCCGTGGCTCGGCGGCTTCGACTTCCCGTTCGGACTGCCGCGCGCATTCGTCGACGCGCACGGCTTCGGCGCCGGCGCGGCGGAGGTGATCGCGAGCGTGCGCAGCCGCTGCGCGACGCGCATGGCGTGGCGTGCGTTCATCGACGCCTGGGGCAATACCCAGCCGGCCGGTGCGCGCCTGCTCCATCGGCGTACCGACTCCGCTTCGGCAGTGACCTCGACCAGCCCGCTGCAGACGCGCTACGTTCCGGTCGGGCTGATGTACTACGAAGGCGTCGCGCGCCTGCTCGCTGCCGGCGTGATGATGCCGGGCCTCACCCATGCCGGCGACCCGGCGCGCGTCGCGCTCGAGGCGTATCCGCGCCGGCTCGCGCACGCGCTGGTCGAGCGTCGCTCGTACAAGAACAGCCCGCTCGACGATCGCCGCTGCGCGCGTGAGGCGATCGTCGCCGGGCTCGAGGCGGGTCGCGACCGCTTCGGCTTCGCACTCGCGTGCGACGCGACGCTGCGCGCGGCGCTCGTCGACGACCTGAGCGGCGACCGGCTCGACGCGGTGCTTTGCCTCGTGCAGGCGGCGATCGCGTCGCGGCGCGATCGCTACGGCCTGCCCGACGACGTCGATCCGGTCGAGGGCTGGATCGTCGCCGACTAAAGTGTCAGGCCAGTGGCGGCGCGAGGCCGCGGATCGCGCCGCTCGTCTCGATGTCCTCGTCGGAGTAGGCGCGACCGCCCGGCACGAGCGCCGAATGCGTGCGCCTGGACTTCAGCAAGGGATAGAACATCTCGACGAACCAGCGTTCCTTGCCGTAGATCAGGTCGTCGGGAAGGCCGACCCTGGCCGGATAGCGGCGCGTGATCTTCGCCGTCCCGAACAGCACGTCCCAGACGAACAGGAGATTGCCGAAATTGCCCTTGTAGTGGCCGATGCCGTCGCTGTTGGTGAGCGCGTGGTGCGCCCAGTGCGTGGCGGGCGTCGAGACGGTCCGCTCGACGATCCAGGCGAGCGGGCGGAGCCACTTGATCCGGTAGAGCGGCTCGTCCCAGCGCACTGCGCTGTGCGCACCGAGGATGACGGTCAGCTTGACGACGATATAGACGAGATAGACCGTACCGAAGCCGAGATAGTTCAGGACTCCGGAGAGCCACAGGCCCGGCATCATCAGGTAGTAGAAGAAGTTGTTGCGGTAGGTGATGCGGATGCTCATGTAGTGCGCCGTGTGATGCGCACGATGCAGCGGCCAGAGCAGTGGGGAATGCGAGAGGCGGTGCCACGTGTACTGCGTGAGGTCGTCGGCCACGAGGAGCGTCGCCGCCGTCGCCCACCAGGGCCACTCTGCCCAGGCGCCGCGCTGCTCCGGAATCGCGAGCCCGCAGAGCTTGCCGGTAACGAAGAAGATCAGCGGCTGCGAGACCGCCAGCAGGGCGACGAACATGAACAGCTCGAGCTTGGTGTCGTCGGCAGTGGCATGGAATTCCTTGTGGCGCCCGGAGCGGATCTCGAGCACGGCGAAGACCACGATGATCGCGACGAGGACGGCGTTCTGGATCTGGTTCATGTCGATGTCCCGGCTCGGCTGCAACGAACGATGGCATTCTTCCGGGGCGTTGCTCTTGAGTCCAATGCATACTTCTGGCGATTTCGATGCAGCCAATGCATCGCACCGGGAGCCGAGCCGATGGACCTCAAGCGCTGGTCGCACATCGTCGCCGTCGCCGAGCGGCGCAGCTTCGCGCGCGCCGCCGAGCTCGTCCATCTCAGCCAGCCGGCGCTCAGCCGCAGCATCCAGGCGGCCGAGGCCGAGCTCGGCCTGCGCCTGTTCGACCGCGGCGCGCAGAACGTCGTGCCGACGCGCGCCGGCGAGTTCGTCGTCGAGCGCGCGCGCCGGCTGGTGTTCGACGGCCGCTGCCTCGAGCGCGACGTCGAGCTCTACGCGAACCGCGGGCTCGGCGACACCGCGTTCGGTGTCGGGCCGTTCCCGGCGGCGACGTTGCTCTCCTCGCTTCTCGCCGGCGTGCGGCGCGACTTTCCCGGCATCGGCGTGCGCGTCGAGATCAGCAACTGGCAGCTCCTGCTGCAGCGGCTGCGCGAGGAGGACATCGAGTTCTTCGTCGCCGACACGCGCGACCTTCCCGTCGACCCCGCGTTGAAGGTGCGCGCCTTGCGCCAGGAGCCGGGCGGCTTCTACGTGCGCACCGGTCACGCCCTCGCTCGGCGCCGCTCCGTCACGCTGAAGCAGGCCTGGAGCCACGGCGTCGCCTCGGTGCGGCTGCCGCAGGCGGTGCGCGCGACGCTGGCGCGCCTGCTCGGCCTCGCCTCTGCCGGGGACCTGTCCGTGGCGCTCGAATGCGACGACGTCGCGGTGCTGAAGGCGGTGGCGCTCGCCAGCGATGTCGTCCTCGCTGCTCCGCATGCTGCAGTCGCGGGCGAGTTCGCCGATGGGGCGCTGCACGCGCTCACGGTGGCGGGCCTGCCGCCGTTGGCGTCGACGATGGGAATCGTCACCTTGCGCGGTCGCACGCCGTCGCCGATGGCCGATCTGATCATCCGGCGCGTGCCGTCGATCGACGCGGCGCCGGTGCGCCGCGCGGTCAGTCGGCGCGGAACCCCGACGCCTTGACGACCGGCGCCCAGCGCGCGGCGTCCTGCGCCATGCGCGCGGCAAGATCGGCCGGCGTGCCGCCGGCCGGCTCGAGACCGAGCCTGCTCAGGCGCTCGCGCAGCTCGGCGTTGGCGAGCGCCTTGTTGATCGCCGCGTTGAGCTGGCGCACGGTCGCCTCGGGCGTCTTCGCCGGCGCATAGACGCCGAACCACGCGGTCCCTTCGACGCCGACGAGGCCCGACTCGGTGAAGGTCGGCACCTCGGGCAAAAGCGGGCTGCGGCTCGTTCCGCTGGTCGCGAGGATGCGCACCTTGCCGGCGCGGTGCAGCTCGACCTGCTCGACCAGAGTGTCGATCGCGGCCGTGATCTGCTCGCCCATCAGCGCGTTCATCATCGGCCCGCCGCCGTTGTACGGAACGTGCACGAGCTCGATCCCGGCGCCCTTGGCGATCATCACGCCGAAGAAGTGCGGCAGGCTTCCCGGCGCCGGGCTGCCGAAGTTCGCCTTCGTGGGGTTGGCCTTGTACCAGGCGATCAGCTCGTTGACGTTTTTTGCCGGGTGGCTCGCGTTGACCGAGAGCGCGAACTGGAAGTTGGCGACCTGCGCGACCGGCGCGAAGTCGGCGATCGGGTCGTACGGCAGCTTGGAGAACACGAGCGGCGCGAGCACGGTCACGACGATCGGCGTCAGCATCAGAACGCTGCCGTCGGCGGCCGAGTTCCTGACCACCTCGGCGGCGAGGCGCCCGCCCGCGCCGGGTCGGTTCTCGACGATCACCGGCTGGTGCAGGTCGTCCTTGATGCGATCGGCGAGCTGCCGCGCCGCGATGTCGGCCGAGCCGCCGGGAGCGAAGCCGACCAGCAGCCGCACGGGCTTGTCGACCTGCGCGAAGGCGGGTGCCGCGGCGAGCGCGAGGACGGCGCTGCAGGCGAGGGCGAGCGTTCGCAGAGCGCGCATGACGATTGTCTCCCCGGGAATCGAAGGCCGCACTGTACGGGGGAGATCGCGATCGTCTGCTAAGGTGTTTCGCTCGATCGCCGCATTCGCTTCCGCATGGACCTCGCTTCGTGGTCGGCCTTCGTCGGCCTGCTTCTTCTCGTCATGGCGATCAGCGATTCGCTGCTCGCACGCCTCCCGCTCAGCACGTCGATGCTCTACCTCGCGGTCGGCGCAGCCGCGAGTCCGCTGTGGCTCGACTGGCTGCACATCGCGCCGGCGACGGATGCGCGCGCGCTCGAGCACATCGCCGAGGTCGTCCTCCTGCTCTCGCTGTTCGGATCGGGCTTGAAGATGAGCGTCGGCCTGAGCGACGGCCGCTGGCTGCTGCCGCTTCGGCTTGCGGTCGTGTCGATGCTCGTGACCGTCGCGCTGATCGCTGCCGCGGGAGTCACATGGCTCGGCCTTTCGCTCGGGGCGGCGATCCTGCTCGGCGGCATCCTCGCCCCGACCGACCCCGTGCTCGCCTCCGACGTGCAGCTTGCCGAGCCGATGGACCGCGACCGGCTGCGCTTCTCGCTCACCGGCGAGGCCGGCCTCAACGACGGCACCGCGTTTCCATTCGTCCTGCTCGGCCTCGGCGTGCTCGGCGTGCACGACCTCGGCGATTCGCTCTGGCGCTGGTTCGCACTCGACGTGATCTGGGCCGTCGGCGCCGGGATCGCCCTCGGCGCCGCGCTCGGCACGCTGCTCGGCAGGCTGGTCCTGTACCTGCGCCGCAGGCACGAGGAAGCGGTCGGCCTCGACAACTTCCTCGCCCTCGGGCTGATCGGTCTCGCCTACGGGCTCGCCAGCCTGGCCCATGGCTACGGCTTCCTCGCAGTGTTCGCCGCCGGCGTCGCGCTGCGCCGGGTCGAGCAGCACGCGAGCGCCGAAGCGGCACGCGCCGGCGGCGCGCAGGGCGAGACGCGCAACAGCGCGGCGTCGCGGCGCGAGCGCGCGCGCCTTGCGAGGGCTGCGGCGGTCGCCCACGCCGACCCCGATCGCGACAAGGCAACGCAGGCAGCGACCCACCCGCAGCACGCGCCCGCGTTCATGGCGCACGCGGTGCTGAGCTTCAACGAGCAGATCGAGCGCATCGCCGAGGTGGTCGCCGTGATTGCGGTCGGTACGCTGCTCTGGGCGGTCGACTGGAGCCGCGCATCCTGGTGGTTCGTTGCCCTGCTGCTGCTCGCGATCCGGCCGGTCGCGGTGCTGGTCGGGCTGGTGCGCTCGCAGACGTCGAAGTCGCAGCGCGGCCTGATCGGCTGGTTCGGTATCCGCGGCATCGGTTCGCTCTTCTACCTCGCGTATGCGATCGACCACGGCCTCGCGCCCGAGGAGGCTGAAACGATGATGGCGCTCGTCCTCTCGGTCGTCGTCGTCTCGATCGTCGTTCATGGCATCTCGGTGACGCCGCTGATGGCGTTCTACGAGCGGCGCAAGGTCGCGCGCAGCAAGGCGGCGTGATGGCCGTCGCTCGATTGCCGCACGCGGCGGCCGAGGCGCTCGGCGCGGCCACCGAAGCCTGGTTCGCGGCGCAGGGCTGGCAGCCGTTCGCGTTCCAGCGCGAGGTCTGGGCAGCGATGGCCGAGGGCGCGAGCGGTCTCCTGCACGCGACGACCGGATCCGGCAAGACCTACGCCGTCTGGTTCGGCGCGCTCGCCCGCGCCGCTGCGCTCGGCGTGCCGACGCACGGCGCGCCGCCGCCGCTCGGTGTCCTCTGGCTGACGCCGATGCGCGCGCTCGCCGCCGACTCGGCACGCGCGATCCGCGCGCCGCTCGACGACCTCGGCTTCGCTTGGTCGACCGGGATCCGCACCGGCGACACCGCGGCGATCGAGCGCGCCAGGCAAGACCGGCGCTTTCCGACCGCGCTCGTCACGACTCCCGAGTCGCTGAGCCTGATGCTGACGCGCGAATCGGCGCACGACGAGCTCGCCACCGTGCACACGGTGATCGTCGACGAGTGGCACGAGCTGATGGGATCCAAGCGTGGCGTGCAGGCGCAGCTCGCCCTTGCGCGGCTGAAGCGCTGGAACCCGGGCCTCGTCGTCTGGGGCCTGTCGGCGACGCTCGGCAACCTCGACGAGGCGATGCACGTCCTGCTCGGCCACGAGCGCGGCCTGATCGTGCGCGGCCGGATCGAGAAGAACCTGGTCATCGACACCTTGCTGCCCGCTCACCCGGGCCGCTTCTCGTGGGGCGGCCACCTCGGCAAGCAGATGCAGCAGCCGGTCGTCGACGAGATCGCGCGCGCCGCGACGACGCTCGTCTTCGTCAACATGCGTTCGCAGGCCGAGGCGTGGTACCGGCTCATCCTCGACGCCCGGCCCGACTGGGCCGGCCTCGTCGCGCTGCACCACGGCTCGCTCGACAAGGAAGTGCGCGACTGGGTCGAGCTCGGCCTGAAGCAAGGGCGGCTGAAGGCGGTCGTCGCGACCTCGTCGCTCGACCTCGGCGTCGACTTCCTGCCGGTCGAGCGCGTCCTGCAGATCGGCTCCGCCAAAGGCGTCGCGCGGTTGCTGCAGCGCGCCGGCCGGAGCGGCCACGCGCCCGGACGCGCGAGCCGCGTGACGCTCGTGCCGACCAACACGCTCGAGCTCATCGAGGCGGTCGCGGCGCGGCGCGCTGCGCTCGCGGGCCGGATCGAGAAGCGCTCAACGCCCGACAAGCCCTTCGACGTGCTCGTCCAGCACCTGGTGACGGTCGCGCTCGGTGGCGGCTTCGGCGCCGACGCGATGTACGACGAAGTGAAAGGCGCGTGGGCCTACCGCAAGCTCGCGCGGGACGAGTTCCAGTGGGCGCTCGACTTCGTCGTCCGGGGCGGCGCGAGCCTGCACGCGTACCCCGAGTACCACCGCGTCGTCGCCGACGCCGACGGCGTCTACCGCGTGCCGAACCGCGCGATCGCGCGCCGCCACAAGCTCAACGTCGGCACGATCGTGAGCGACGCGTCGATGCAGGTGAAGTACCTCTCGGGCGGCAAGATCGGTGTCGTCGAGGAGGGCTTCGTCGCCCGGCTGAAGAAGGGCGACTGCTTCGTTTTCGCGGGGCGCACGCTCGAGTTCGTTCGCGCCGAGGAGATGACCGCATACGTGCGCCGCGCCGAGGGCAAGAAGGCATTCATGATCGCCTGGGCGGGCGCCAAGATGCCGCTCTCGAGCGAGCTCGCCGACTCGGTGATGGAGGTCCTGGCCGATGCGGCGCAGGGCGACTTCTTCGACCCCGAGATGGAAGCGGCAAGGCCGATGCTCGAGACGCAGGCGCACCTCTCGCGCATCCCGACGCCCAGGACGCTGCTGATCGAGAGTCTCGTCTCGCGCGAAGGGCAGCACCTTTTTCTCTATCCGTTCGCCGGCCGCAACGCTCACATCGGTCTCGGCAGCCTGCTCGCGTGGCGTCTCTCGAAGGACCGGCCGAACACCTTCTCGATCGTCATCAACGATTACGGGCTCGAGCTGCTCTCCGCCAAGCCGGTCGACCCGGCGCCGCTCGTCGACCAGAGCCTGTTCGAGGAAGGCGAGCTGCTGCACGACGTGCTGGCGAGCCTCAACTCGAGCGAGCTCGCGCGCCGGCGCTTCCGCGAGATCGCGCGCGTTTCGGGGCTGATCAGCCAGGGCTTTCCGGGCCAGCCGAAGTCGGCGCGTCAGCTGCAGGCGTCGAGCTCGCTCTTCTACGAGGTCTTCCGCAAGTACGACGGCAACAACAGGCTGCTCGGTCAAGCCGAGAGCGAGGTGCTGAGCCAGGAGCTCGACATCCAGCGTCTGCGCGAGGTGCTGCGGCGGATGCGTGAGCAGAAGGTCGCGTTCGTCGAGCTCGCGGTGCCGAGCCCGTTCGCGCTGCCGCTGATGGTCGAGCGCTTCCGCGAGAAGCTGACCACCGAGAAGCTCAAGGACCGGCTCGAGCGGATGCTGCGCGAGATGGAGAAGGAAGCGGAGCGGGGTTGAATCGGCTGCTGCTTCCCGTCGCGCAACCTCGGGCCCTTTGCGTCGTCGTCAGCGCCGCGCCAGATCGGGCCCTTCGGACGACCCGAACCATGTGCTGCCGAGCCGGGACAGGTCGTCGTCGACGGTCAAGGACGCGGTGGCCGGCGCGGGGATCGCCTTCCAGGAGCTCGCTATGCGCGCGCTAAAGGGTGTTCCCGACCTTTGGCGACTGTTTCTACCGCTTGCGCCCGGCTGAGGAGCCGCGGGAGCTGTCCCGCGCGATCAGTCGCCGGCACGCCGGCAGACCGACGGGTACGCGTATTCGACGCCGACGACGGCACGGGCGTACAGATAGTTCTCGCGCGCCTGATCGCTCAGATCGTCGAGCGGCACTTGACCGCGCTCGTCGCAGGGGAAGCACAGGGAGGGCCCCCGAAACAGGGACTGGTACATGATCTCGTGAGAAGAAGCGTTCATGACCTGGGCTCCGAAGGGCGCAGCCCGCCCGTAACACATGAACGCAGTATCGACAGCGCGGGTGCACAACCCTGTCGGGTCGGCACGCAACAGCGTGTCAGGAAAAAGCGAAATCCGAGGTCGGTGGCGCGCGCGCACCGGGCTCAGATCTTCGGCTCGGTCTCCTGCAGCGCCTCGTAAAGTTTCGCGAAGGCGGCGTCGGGCACGCCGCCTGCCTCGCTGAACCTTGCGCGCACGTTCGGTGGAAGAGCGGCGAAGGCGACCTCCGCAGGGCTTCGCTGCGCGACCGCCGCGGCGAGCGCGCAGGCGCTCCGCAACGTGAGGTCAAGCGGCGTGTCGCTCTCGGAGAGCGGCTGCGCGGCCTTCCTGATCGTGTCGGCGACCGGCTGCGGGAAGCCGATCGTCTCGACCCAGATCGCACCGACGTTCGCGTGATCGATTCCGAAGGAATCGTTCTCGACCGTGGCGAGCTCGGCGCCGCGCAGGACGGCGAAGCCGGTGAACATGGCGTTGGCGATGTCCGGGTAGGTCTGGCAGAGGATCAGGTGCCCGGTCGCGTGGAGCAGGCCGCTCACGTAGGCCTCTTCCGGATCGGCCTGCATGCGTTGCGCGACCTTCTGCGCCGAAGTCGCTGCGCGCAGCGCGTCGCGCCAGAAGACCGGCAGGTCGATGCCGGGAATGTTCTTGAACGACGACGCGACGCCGCACGCCATCACGAGACGGTTGAGCGCCTGCGTGCCGATCAGGGCGACCGCGGCGTCGATCGACGCCATCGAGCGCTGGCCGCCGAAGAACGACGAGTTGGCGAGGCGCAGCACCTTGGCGCTCAGCACCGGATCCTGCGACAGCGCCTCGCCGATCTTGCGCGTGTCGACCTCGGGGTCGCGCAGGGCGACGATCACGCGCTGGACGACGGCCGGGATCATCGGCAGCTCGACCTTGCCGGCGGCGACGTCGTTGATGAAGTTCGGCGCCTTGACTGTCGGCGGCGCGTTGGCCTCGGGCGCCTTCAGCTTCGGCTGCAGAGTGAAGGCGGGGACATGCGCGTCATCGCGCTCGGCGTTACGTCTTGCGGTCAAGCTCACGAGCTGCGTCCTCCGCGGTACTGCAAGCGGATCGGCAACTGGGTCCTGCATCCCTGGGGATAGTTTTCGCAGCCCCAGAACGATCTTCCGCCTTCCCGGGTCGTCCGCTCGACGAGCTTGATGCCGCAGCTCGCGCACGTCGGCCGCCACCACTCGCCCTCGAACGCGACCCGCAGCAGCGCTTCCTGCTGCTTCGCGTCGCGCGTCGCGATCAGGCGAAGCAGCCCGTCGACGTCGTGTAGGCCGATGCCGTTGCCGGCGGCGAACTCGCGCGCGTCCGCCGTGAAGTCGGAGGTCGTCACGAACTGGCCGCGCGCAATCTCGTGCTGCGCCATGACGCCACGCAGCTCGCGCACCTCCTTCACGCCGACCTTGCGGCGCATCCACTGCTTGCACTGCACGATCGAGACCGGCGCGTCGCTGTCGTCATGGTTCACCGAGTAGAGCCAGATGTCGACGCCACCGTCGGCGCCGTGCGCCTGCGAGCGGGTCTCGAATCCGGCCTGCGCGAACAGCGCCTCGACGACAGCCTCGAAGCGGCGCCACTCGATCAGCTCGAAAACCTCGCGCGTCCAGCGCTCGGGAACCGAACCCGGCGCGTCGGGCGGCCGCGGCCGGTCGGCGTCAGGCAGCGGCGCAGGTGGAGGCATGTCGACGAGCCGGCCTGCGCGCATCAGGCGGGCGACGATCGCGCGCGGCAGGCGATCGTATTCGCCTTCGCTGCCGGGGGGTCGCGTGTTCGGGCCGTTGCGCCAGGACATTCGGAGGATCTCCGCGTCAAAGAACTGAATCGTAGGAAGCGCGTGGCGTTCGTGCGCGTCGGGCGCCGTGCCCCACGTGAACATGTGCACGGCGACGCCGGGTGCAGATCGATACAAGGGCCGCGCTCTCCCCAGCGCGTGGCGGCGTTGCCACGCCGCCCTGTAGACTGTCCCGCGCCCTCATCGAAGGACCCGGAGGTCTCGTGCAGATGCGGATCGAGCAACCTGTGCGTCGCTCACGGCAGGGAGGAGTGCCGGCCGAGCGACTGCTTGCAAGCGCCCTCGCGTTCGGCGCGGCGCGCAGCGAGGCCGAGGTGGTGGCGTTCCTTCTCGACGAGGCGCGTGCCGTGTTGGGCGCGCGACGGCTGCTCGTCGCCTTCGAGATGGACGGCCGCGGACCCGCAGTTGCGGGCGCGCGGCTGCCGCGCGGCGAGACACGCGCTGCGCTTCTCGCTGCGATCACGCCGTGGCTCGAGCACGCGCGCCGCACACGTGCGGCGACGCTTCGTCACGGCCCCGAGGATGTCGCGCCCGCAATGCAGCGGTCGTGCATCGTCGCGCCGCTCCTGGTTGGCGCTGCGGTTCTCGGCTTCGCCTATGCCGACATCGAGGGTTGCTCGGGCCGTTTCGCCGCCACCGAGCGCGACGCGCTCGCCCTCATCGCGCGGCACGCGGCAGCCGCACTCGTGCGGCTGCGCAACGACGCGCTCGCCCGCGAGCTTGCCGCGCGCGCCGCCAAGTCTGACTCTTTGAGCGTCGAACTTCGCAGGCTGGAGTTGGAGAACGCGCAGCGCAACGCCGAGCTGGAGGTGATCCATGCGATCGAGCAGGGCATCTCGGCCGAGCTTGACCTGAAGACCATCGTCGACCTGGTCGGCGACAAGCTGCGCGAGGTCTTCCACACCGGCAACGTGAACATCGGCTGGTGGGACGACAAGACGGACATGGTCCAGGTGCTCTACCGCTACGAGCATGGCCGCCCGCTGCCGATTCCGCCGCCCTGGCCGCTCGCACGCGGCGGGCCTGTCTCCGACATCATCCGCGATCGGCGGCCACGGGTCGCGAACACACGCGCCGAGCAGACGCGCGCGGGCATCGCCCCGGCGCCGGGAACCGACTGGGCGCATTCGATCGCCGGCGTGCCGATCATCGGCAGCGACCGGGTGCTCGGCCTGATCGGCCTGCAGAACCACGAGCGCGAATACGCCTATAGCGAGGAAGACGTGCGCCTTCTGCAGACGATCGCCGCGAGCATGGGCGGCGCGCTCGAGAACGCGCGTCTGGTCGAGGAGACGCAGCGCCTGCTAAAAGAGACCGAGCAGCGCAACGCCGAGCTGGCGGTGATCAACAGCATCCAGCAGTCGGTCGGTGCCGAGCTCGACTTCCAGGCCATCGTCGACGTCGTTGGCGACAAGCTGCGCGAGGTCTTCGCGACCGGCGACATGAGCATCCGTTGGTGGGACGAAGCCGCCGGCGAGCTGCACGCCTTGTATTCGTACGAGCACGGCGTGCGCCTGGCGCAGTTCTCCTTCAAGCCGGAGCCGGGGACACTGCCGTATCGCTTCCTGCACGAGGAGCGCCGCCCGTATGTGTTCGGATCGTCGGCGGAGCAGCTGGCCGCGGGCCTGCCCGTGCGGCCGGGCACCGATCGCTCGCGCAGCCTCCTGGTCGTGCCGATGCTGGCCGGCGAGCGGTTCCTGGGCGCGGTCCTGCTCGAGAACCATGAACGCGACAACGCCTATGGCCCGGCCGACGTACGACTGCTGCAGACGGTCGCGAGCAGCATGGGCGTCGCGCTCCTCAACGCGAAGAGCTACGAGGCGGAGCGCCAGCGCGCGGCCGAACTCGCGATCATCAACGTGGTGCAGCAGGCGCTCGCCGGCAAGGTCGACATCCAGGGCGTGTACGACGTCGTCGGTGACAAGCTGAGGGAGGTGTTCCCGCGCTCGTTCGAGGGGATTCGCGTCGTCGACCGGGCCGCCGGCCAGATGCTGTTCCCCTACGCCATGCTCGACGGCAAGCGCGTGCATCCGCCGCGGCGGCCGCTCGACGATCGCGGCCTCGGCGCCGAGGTCATCCGCACCGGCCGCACGCTGCTCGTCGACGAGGACATCGACGCGGTCGTCGCGCGGTTCGGCAACGCGGGAAGGATCTTCGGCGACCGATCGCCCAGGTCGCTCCTGCTGGTGCCGCTCGTGGTTGCGGGCCAGGTCCAGGGCATGCTGTGCCTGAACGACATGGAGCGCGAGCATGCGTTCCGCCCCGATGACGTCCGCCTGCTCGAGACGCTCGCCGCGAGCATGAGCGTGGCGCTCGAGAACGCACGCCTGTTCGACGAGACGCAGCGCCTGCTCAAGGAGACCGAACAGCGCAATGCCGAGCTCGCGGTGATCAACAGCATCCAGCAGGGGATGTCAGCCGAGCTCGATTTCCAGGCCATTGTCGACGTCGTCGGCGACAAGCTGCGCGAGGTGTTCGCGAGCGACGACATCGGCATCCGCTGGCACGACCCGCAAACCGACCTGATCCACCAGCTCTATGTCGTCCAGCGTGGCGAGCGACTGCGGCCGGAGCCGGTCGCGCCCTCGCCGCAGGGAGCGTGGCGGCAGATGCAGGTCGCGCGTCAGCCGGTGGTTGCGAACACCCAGCGGCAGATGGTCGACATGCACCTTCTCGACGCAGCCGACCCCGAGGCGCCCCGCTCGCTGATGGGCGTGCCGATCCTGAGCGGCGAGCGCATGCTCGGCCTGATCAGCGTCGAGAGCTTCGAGCGCGACGACGCCTTCTCTGCCGCCGACGTGCGCCTGTTGGCCACCGTCGCGGCCAGCATGGGCCTGGCGCTCGAGAACGTTCGCCTCTTCAACGAGACGCGCGAAGCGCTGGAGCGGCAGACCGCGACCGCGACCATCCTGGGCGTCATCAGCCGGTCGCCCGGCGACGTGCAACCGGTGTTCGAGGCGATCGCCACCTCGGCGTACCAGCTCCTGGACCGCTGCTTCACCGGCGTGCTGCGCCGAGCCGGTGACGGTTTCCGCCTGGTCGCCATGTTCAAGGGCGAGCAGGCCCTGAGCGTGACCGACGCCGATTTCGTGCCGCTCGATCCGCAGGCCAACTTCCCGTCGCGGGTGTTCGCGAGCGGGGAGATGCTCCACATCCCGGACTGGTCGGCGATCGAGCTGCCGCCCCACGAGCAGCGCGTGCGCGCCGGTCTCGGGGTGTCGTCCAGCCTCATGCTGCCGCTGCTGCGCGGCACCGAATCCGTCGCCGTGCTGTTCGTCGGCCGGCAGCAGCAGCAGGCGTTCACCGAGCGCGAGATCGCGCTCGCGCTGTCCTTCGTCGACCAGGCATCGATCGCGATCGAGAACACGCGCCTCTTCAACGAGACGCGCGACGCGCTGCGCAAGGTCGAGCAGCGCACGCGCGAGCTGAGCGAGGCGCTCGACTACCAGGTGGCGATCAGCGACGTGCTGCGCGTCATCAGCCAGTCGCCGACCGACGTCGCGCCGGTGTTCGAGGCGATCCTCGATTGCGCGACGCGCTTGTTCGGCAGCGCGGTCGCCGCCGTCTACCGCTACCGCGACGGTCTGGTCGAGCTGGTCGCGACGCGCAACTGGCCGGACGCGGCGCTCGAGGTCGCGCACTCGCTCTATCCGGCACCACCGAGCAAGGCCCTGCTGGCCGGGCGGGTCATCCTCTCGGGACAGGCGCTCAGCGTCGACGACGCGCTGCTCGATCCCTCGTACAACCATGCGTTCGCTCAGGCAGGCGCGTGGCGCCGCATGGCCGGCGCGCCGATGCTGAAGGACGGTGCGCCGGTGGGCGCGATCCTGGTCGCGTGGCCCGAGGCCGGTGAAACACCGCAGCGCCAGGTCGACCTCTTCAAGACCTTTGCCGACCAGGCGGTGATCGCGATCGAGAACGTCCGCCTGATCAACGAGACCAAGGAGGCGCTCGAGCAGCAGACCGCGACGGCCGAGATCCTGCGCGTGATCAGCGGCTCGGTCACGGATACGCAGCCGGTGTTCGAGGCGATCGTGCAGAGCTGCCGGCGCCTCTTCGGCGGCAAGGCGGTGCACCTGGCGATGCCGCGCGGCGCCATGATCGAGGACGTCGCGTTCGCCTCCGACGCGCCGGCGCCGAAAGGCACCGGCTTCCTCAAGCCGTGGCCGCTCGACCGCGGCAGCGGCGCCGGCTCCTGCATCCTCGATGCGCGCGTCATCGCCGTCGCCGACACCGTCGAGGGGGCGAAGCAGTTCCCGCGCATGCACGACCTGGCGGTCGCGCTCGGCTACCGCTCGTGCCTGTTCGTCCCGCTGCTGAAGGAGGGCAAGGCGCTCGGCTCGATGACGATCCTGCGCGAGACGACCGGTACGTTCGACGACCAGGAAATCGCCCTCGCGCAGACCTTCGCCGACCAGGCGGTGATCGCGATCGAGAACGTCCGGCTGTTCAACGAGACCAACGACGCGCTCGAACGCCAGACTGCCACCACCGAGGTGTTGCGTGTCATCAGCGCCTCGGTGACCGAGACGCAGCCCGTGTTCGATGTCATCGCCGAGCGTGCCGTGCGCCTGACCGGCGCGATGCTCGGCTTCGTCTTCCGGTTCGACGGCGAGATGATCGATATCGCGAGCGCGTATGGCGTGAACCAGGAAGACCTCGACGCCGCGCGCAGGGCGTTCCCGATGCAACCGGGCGACGCTTCGGCCACCGCGCGGGCCGTGCGCGATGGGGTGGTGGTCAACATCGGCGACGTGCACACGGACACAGACGTCGGCTACAAGACTCTCGACGTCGCCCGGCTCGCCGGCTACCGCGCCGTGCTGAGCGTGCCGATGCTGCGCGAACGCGAGATCGTCGGCGCGATCTCGGTGACGCGCGCCGAGCCCGGCGTGTTCGCCGAGCGCGAGGTCGACCTGCTCAACACCTTCGCCAGCCAGGCGGTGATCGCGATCGAGAACGTGCGCCTGTTCAACGAGACCAAGGAGGCACTCGAGCGCCAGACCGCGACCGCCGAGGTTCTGAAGGTGATCAGCGCCTCGCCGACCGACGTGCAGCCGGTGCTGAATGCCGTTGCCGAACGCGCCGGACTGCTGTGCAAGGCGGAAGCCAGCCGCCTTTGGCTGCTAGTCCCGGGCGACAAACTGCGCGCGATGACCCAATACGGGCAGAGCCACGGCGACGTGGACGAGCTGCCGCTGCGTCGCACCTCGATCGCCGGGCGGGCGTTCCTCGAGCGCAGGCTGCTGCACGTCGAGGACGTCGTTCCGCTCATCGAGAGCGAGTACCCCGACCTGCGCGAGCTCCAGGCGCGTCTCGGCTTCCGCACGGTGCTCGCGGTGCCGATGCTGCGCGACGGCCAGCCGATCGGCGTGATCGTGCTGGTGCGCCGCTGGGTCCAGCCGTTCGCGGAGGCCGACGTCAATCTCGTGCGGACCTTCGCCGATCAGGCGGTGATCGCAATCGAGAACACGCGCCTGTTCAACGAGACCAGGGAAGCGCTCGAGCAGCAGACCGCGACTTCCGAAGTGCTGCAGGCGATCAGCAATTCGGTGGCCGACACCGCGCCGGTGTTCGACAAGATCCTCGCCGGCTGCGAGCGGCTGTTCGAGGGCAACCAGCTGGTCATCTTCCTGGTCGACGATCAGGAGCGTCTTGCCGTCGGCGCGATCCGCGGCCTCGACCCCGAGCGGATCGAGCGCATGCGCGAGATCTTCCCGGTTCCGCTGTCGGGCACCGTGAGCGAGCAGGCGATCCGCGAGCGCCGCCTGGTCACGTATGCCGACGTCCTGCACGACCCCGACGTGCCGGAGGCGCTGCGGCGCATCGCCGGACAGCTCGGCGGGACGTATTCGGTCGCGGTCGCGCCGATGCTGTGGGAGGGCAAGGCGATCGGCTCGATCCTGGTCGGCCGGGCGGAGCTGCGCGCGTTCGACGACAAGGAGCAGCGGCTGCTGCGCACCTTCGCCGAGCAGGCGGTGATCGCGATCCAGAACGCGCGCCTCTTCAACGAGACCAAGGAGGCACTCGAGCAGCAGACAGCGACCGCCGACGTGCTGCAGGTCATCAGCAGCTCGGTCGCCGACACGGCGCCGGTGTTTGAGAAGATCCTCGACAGCTGCCAGCGCCTGTTCGCGACCGCGCAGCTCGGCATCTTCCTGGTCGGCGACGACGGCCTGCTTCACACCGGCGCGTTTCGCGGCTCGCTGATCGAGGGCGTGAAGCACACTTTTCCAAGGGCCGTCGGCGAGACAACCACAGGCCTCGCGATTCAGCGCCGGCAACCGGTCTACTTCGGCGACGCCCTCGCAGTTCCAGGTGCGGCTTCCGCGACGCGCGCATCGGCGGCGTGGCTCGCTTCGACGGCGAGCTGGTTCATCTGGTCGCGTACCACGGCGTGACCCAGGAGGTCTCGGACGCGGTGCGGGCGACGTTTCCGATGCGGCCAGGACGCGGTGCGGTCAC
>DASXXO010000245.1:0-4255 GCA_036503045.1 Caldimonas sp.
TGAAGCGCGGCGTGAAGCTGCAGATCATCACGCCGGGCACGCACATCGACACCGAGACCGTGCGCGCCGCGTCGAAGGCGCGCTGGGGCGAGCTGCTCGCCGCCGGCGCCGAGATCTACGAGTACCAGCCGACGATGTACCACTGCAAGGTGATGATCGTCGACGAGTTCATGGTCTCGGCCGGATCGACCAATTTCGACGACCGGTCGTTCCGCCTCAACGACGAGGCCAACCTCAACATCTACGACGCCGCGTTCGCTAGCGAGCAGGTCAAGGTGTTCGACGCCGACCTCGCGCGCTCGCGCCGGATCGAGCTTGCCGAATGGGAGCAGCGCCCGTGGCAGGACAAGCTGCTCGAGCAGCTCGCGTCGGTCCTCGGCTCGCAGCTCTAGGCGGTCGTTCGGGCCGTCTCGGGCGGGTGCGATTTGCCACGCCGGCTTTACAGGTCTTCACCGAAGCGCGCGTCTTCGTACATCCGCGCGCGACCGCGTCGTCCGACACTGCTCGGCGGCAAGTGCGATGGACACCACGCGAGCATCGGGCAGCTCATCGCCCCTGGCGGATGCGAACCCTCCGGGCCGCTTCCCGCGGGTGACGGCGCGCCTCGCCGACCGGGCTTCGGCGCTGCGCGCCCGCATCGGCGCGCTCGCCTGGCTCTATCTGCTGGTGCCGATCCCGCTCTTCACCGACTGGATCGAAAACGGCGGCTTGCCGGTCTCGCCGCGCGGCTGGCTGACCGAGGTGATCGGCGGTCTTCTCATCGGGCTCCTGGTCGCGCGCGTGCGCCGCGACCGTCGCACCCTCGAACATCTCGCGCGCGTCGACGGACTCACCGGGCTCTTCAACCGGCGCACCTTCGAGGCGGCGATCGAGATCGAATGCACGCGTGCGCGCAGAACCGGCCAGCCGCTCTGCGTCGTCTTTCTCGACATCGACCGATTCAAGGCGATCAACGACCGCTTCGGCCACGCCGCCGGCGACCAGGTCCTGCGCCAGCTCACGGCCGCCATCCGCGCCACGATTCGCAGCCACGTCGACGGCGGCTTTCGCTTGGGCGGCGACGAGTTCGCGCTGCTCCTGCCGGCGACGACGGTCGCCCAGGCAGAGGCTGTCGCGGCGCGCCTGCGCTCGTTCTGCGCCGTGCACGATCCGCGCTGGGCGGTGGGGGCGTTCGACTTCAGCGCCGGCATCGTCGACTACGAGCTCGACGAGCCGATGGCGTCGCTCCTGATGCGCAGCGACGCCGCGATGTACCACGAGAAGGACTCGCGGCGGCGTTGTAGTAGCTTGCGCGGGGTTGGCTAGGCCATCTCGACGGTGTCGAACGCGAGCTCGACCGTCTCCATCAGCACGCTGCCGTCGAGCGCGTTCAGCGGCGAGTACGAGAGCGCCACCGGCCGTGCATTGCGGAAGCGCCAGGTCATGACGACGGTCGCGAGATCGTCGGCGAGGAGCCTGACCGTCACCATCCGGCCGCGCTGCGCGCCGCCTTTGCGCGCTGCTTGCCACCACTCGTACAGATCAAGCGCGCCGGTCGCGCCCCGGCGCAGCACCAGGCAATCGTCGCCTGGCGTGCCCGCGGCCTCGCTCGCGATCATCGAAGGGCGCTGCCCGGTCGGCGCTGCGACGAAGCGCGGAAAGATCACCTCGCAGAACCCCGCTTCGGCCGCGCGCGCGCTCGTGCGGCCGATTTCGACCAGGAAGTGCGCGTTCCCGTGCGGCCGGAGCTGCCGCGTTTCGGCCATCGCTATTCGAGGTCGAGCCGCTCGTAGGCGAGGACGATCTCCTCGATCGCGACGTCGCTGGCACGTGCATTGAACGGCCCGCTCGTGTGCTTGACGATGCGCGCGCGCAGGAGCTTCCACGTCTGCACGACTTCGTGCTGCTCGTTCTGGAGCTGGATCGTCACCGTGCGCAGCGCGTTCTGGTTGCCGTTGCGGATGTCGTTGAGCCATGCGTAGAGGTCGAGCGCGCCGATCACGCCTCGCTTCAGGGTGACGTCCGTCGCCTTGTTCAACCCGGTGATCTTCATCGGGCTGCTTTCCTTCGAGTTGCCGTTGCGGTATTCGGTCACCGCGACTTCGGTGGAGATCGCGCTCACCTCCTGAAAGCCGGCCTGCGGGCCGTCGGTCGCGCCGGTGCCGAGGTCGATGAGGAAGCTGAACTGGCAATACGGGCGATCGCGCATGACGGCCATGACCCCTCCTCGGTTCGCGACGGAGCGGCATTCTGGGCCGCGCCCGGCGAAAGCGCTAGCGTGCCAGGCAGCGCTCGGCGGTCCAGCCGTAGAGCCACTCGAGCGCGTCGTAGAAGCGCTCGGGCGTGCGGTCGCGCCAGAGGTCGTTGCGCACCAGCCGCTCGATGCCGTGCGCGTGGTAGATGCGCCCCATCTCGCGCGTCATCAGGACGACGCGCGCGGCGCGCGCGACGCGCGCTCGCTGGTAGAGCGCGAAGCCCGCGTCGATGTCTTCGTCGCACGCGGCGAGCGCGCGCCCGAGCGTCACCGCGTCCTCGAGCGCCATGCATGCGCCCTGCGCGAGGTACTGCAGCAGCGGATGGGCGGCGTCGCCGAGCAGCGTCGCGCGGCCGTGCGTCCAGTGCTCGATCGGCGTGCGGTCTGCGGTGGCCCAGCGCTTCCAGCTCTTCGGCAGGTGAAGCAGGCGGCGCGGCCGCGCGGCGATCCCGTCGAAGTACGAGAGCACCTCGGCCTGGCTGCCTTCGCTCACGCTCCAGGTCTCGGGCTGACGACTGTGGAAGGTGACGACGACGTTGTACTGCTCGCCGCCGCGCAGCGGATAGTGGACGAGGTGGCAGTTCGGGCCGGCCCAGACCGCGGGCGCGTTCCAGCGCAGCTCCACGGGGAAGTCGGCGACGTCGACGACCGCGCGGTAGACGACGTGGCCCGAGACGCGCACGTCGTCGCCGACCGTCTGCGCGCGCACCGCCGACTTGACGCCGTCGGCGCCGACCAGCGCTGCGCCGCGGTGCACGCCGCCTTCGGCGTCGAAGACCGCGACGCGATCGCCTTCGTCCTCGAAGCCGACGACGCGGGTCGACGTCTGCACCGCGACGCCGGGCTGCGCGCGCACGCCTTCGAGCAGCGAGAGGTGCACGTCGGCGCGGTGGATCACCGCATACGGATTGCCGAAGCGGGCGCGGAACGCCTCGCCGGTCGGGACCTCGGCGATGACCGATTCGTCGACCGCGTCCATCATCAGCATGCGCTCGGTGTAGACCGCGCGGCCGCGCGCCTGCCGGCCGACGCCGAGCGCATCGAAGGCGGCGAACGCGTTCGGCGCGAGCTGGACGCCGGCGCCGAGCTCGCCGAGCTCGGCCGCCTGCTCGAGCACCTTGACGCGAAAGCCGCGCTGCGCGAGCACGAGAGCCGCGGCCAGGCCGCCGATTCCGCCGCCCGCGACGATCACCGGGCCGGCGGCTGCGCTCACGACATCCGCTCTTCGCGCCAGAGGCCGAGCCCTTCCTGCACCGGCCGGTCCGAGAAGCTGAACAGCACCGAGTCCTCTTCGGCGGAGAGCGTGAACGCGTGCCACGACGGCACGACGAAGACGTCGCGGCGAGCGAAGTCGAACACATGCGCCCCGGCGCTGCCTGCTTCGTCGATCGTGGCGCGGCCGCGGCCTTCCAGACAGACGTAGACCGTGCTGTCTGAGCTTCGCACCGGGCGGGTCTCGAAGCGGGCGGGCAAGCGCTGCGCGAAGGTGCCGATGGTCGGCATCGGCGAGCGCCCCGTCGCCGGGTTGACGAAGCGCAGCTTGTGGCCGAAGTGCGCGTCGACGCCGGCCCGCGCGACGCCGGCGAGCGCCTCGCGCGTGCGCGCGAACGGGTAGACGAACACGCGCGACGGCTCGGACGGCGTCGGCGCGTGGTCGAGCGGCAGCATGTTGTAGCCGTAGCGGAAGAGCGCGTCGCCTTCGGGGCGGGTGTCGACGCGCGACTCGACTTCGCTCTTCTCGGCGAAGCCGGCGTCGAGGAAGCGCACCAGCGGGATGTCGAGTCCGTCGAGCCAGATGACCGGATCGTTGCCGTCGTTGCCATGGTCGTGGTAGGTCCACGACGGCGTGATGATGAAGTCGCCGTAGCGCATCGTCGTGCGCTCGCCGTCGACCGCGGTGTACGCGCCTTCGCCGTCGAGTACGAGGCGAAGCGCCGACTGCGTGTGACGGTGCGCCGGCGCGACCTCACCGGGCAGGATCAGCTGCAGGCCGGCGTAGAGCGACTGCGTGATGCACGATTG
>DASXXO010000246.1:0-6823 GCA_036503045.1 Caldimonas sp.
GTCAAGGCGTTTCGTTTGCGACCGTCGGTGCCGGCAGCATGAGCTGTTGCGAGATGGCGATGCACTGCTGGATGTGCAGCTCGCAGACGTAGCGCAGTGAGGAGTAGGTGAGTGCCGCCGAGACCATCTGCCCTGCGACGGGGACGAACTTCGCGGCCTGCTGGGTCGTCAGCCGGACGCCGACCAGGCGCAGCGCGCGCATCACGAGGTCGCGGGTCACGATCTTGCCGATCAGGAGCCCGCCGCCTGCCGAGATCGCCTTGTAGACGACGACCTGCCGATCGGGCGCGAGACGCTCGATCTGCTCGGGCGTCAAGCCGAACGCCGCGTTGATGTCGGGGATCAGGCGCATGAGCACCGCGACGTCGGTGATCCAGTCGACCCCCGGTAGCGGCACCACGGCAACGCCGGCGGCGACGAGCGCGCGCCTGCGCACCAGCCGGCGGCAATGGCGCGCGACGGCGTCGATCTCGCGCTCGCTGCCGGGAACGATGGTCCACTCGGTCGCGTCGTCGCCCGACGCGTGCCAGCGTCCGAACAGCTTGCCGATCGCAGACGTCGCCATGGCGCTCCCTCTTGGTCAGGCGAACGCCTGTGCCCAGATTTTGTCGAGCCGCTTGACGCTCACCGGTTGCGGGGTCTTCAGCTCCTGCGCGAACAAGCCGACGCGCAGCTCCTCGAGCCACCAGCGGAACTCGTCGAGACGCGCGTCGCGCGCGCCGCGCCGTTCGCCGAGCTTTCTCAGGTAGCGCTGCTCGAGCGGGCGGATCTCGGCGAGTCGCGCCTGGTCGCGCGCCGGGTCGGCGCGCAGCTTGTCGAGGCGCGCGGCGATCGCCTTCAGGTAGCGCGGCACGTGCTGCAGCCGCTCCCAGGGCGTCGACGCGACGAAGCGCTTGGGAACGAGGCGTGCGAGCTGCTGCGCGATGTCGTCGGCAGCCTCCTTCGGCGGCCGCGCATCCTTGAGCTTCCTCTGCACCGTCTGCAGCTCGGCAAGCACGACGCCGGCGAGCCGCGCGACTTCGTGGGCGATCAGCATCAGCCGGCCACGCCCTTCCTCGACCCGTCGCGCGAACGGCGCTGCGTCGCTCGGCAGCGGTTCGGCAAGGAACGCGCGCTCGATCGCGACTTCGACGATCTGCTCGCGCAGCTCCTCCGCAGTGCCGAGCGGCAGGTAAAGCATCGCCGTCTTCGGCAGGTCGGGGACGTTCTTCTCGAGCGCCTTCAGCGCATCGCGGATCTGCAGCGCGACCAGCCGGCGCAGGCCGGCACGGTGCTTGTCGCGCGCGACCTCGGGCTCGTCGAAGACCTCGATCACGACGTGCGTGCCTTTGTCGATCAACGCCGGATAGCCGACCAGCGCCTGGCCGCCGCGCTTCAGCTCCATCAGCTCGGGAAGCTCGCCGAAGGTCCATGACGTGTAGGCGGCTCGCGGCGGCTCGCCATCGCGGCGCGGTTCGGCCTGCGAGGCTCGCTCCGCCGCCCTCGGCGCGGCAGCGGGCGGCGAGGCCGACGCGCCGTCCGTTGCCTCAACCGGCAGACGCAGCGCCGCCAGTGCCTGGAACGCCGAGCGGGCCTGCGCGCCGAGGCTCGCCTTCAGCTCGGCGAGGTTGCGCGATTCGCCGATCTGCCGGCCGTGCTCGTCGACGACGCGCAGGTTCATGCGCAGATGCGGCGCGAGCTGCTCGTGCTTGAAGTCGGCACGCCGTAGCGGCAGGCCGCTCCGCGCCGCCGCGTGTGCGGCGAGCGCATCGAGCAGGCTCCCCTCGCCGAACCCGCCGTCGGCGGTGAACGCTTCTACGTACTCGGGAAGCGGCACGAGGCGCGACCGTGGCCGTTGCGGCAACGTCCTGGCGAGCGCGATCACCTTGTCCTTGAGCATTCCCGGAACGAGCCATTCGCAGCGTTCCTCGCTCGCCTGGTTCAGCGCGTAGATCGGCACCGTCACGGTGACGCCATCGCGTGCGTTGCCAGGCTCGTGCAGGTAGTGCGCCGCGCAGTCGACGCCGCCGAGGCGGATCGTCTTCGGGAACGATGCCGTCGTGATGCCGGCCGCCTCGTGGCGCATCAGCTCCTCGCGCGTGAGCATCAGCAGGCGCGGCTGGCGCCGGACCTCGTCGCGGTACCAGCGCTCGAAGCGCTCGCCGCTGCTGACGTCGGCCGGAACCTGCTGGTCGTAGAAGGCGAAGATGAGCTCGTCGTCGACGAGCACGTCCTGGCGGCGCGACTTGTGCTCGAGCTCCTCGATCTGCGCGATCAGCTTGCTGTTGCCGGCCATGAACGGCAGCTTGGTCTCCCACTCGCCCGCGACGAGCGCCTCGCGAATGAAGATCGCGCGCGCCGCCGCCGGATCGACGTTGCCGAAGTCGACGCGCCGGCTGGCATAGATGACGATGCCGTACAGCGTCGCGCGCTCGAGCGCGACGACCTGCGCCGCCTTCTTCTCCCAGTGCGGCTCGAGCAGCTGCTTCTTGATCAGATGTCCGGCAAGCGCCGGCAGCCATGCGGGATCGATTGCGGCGATTCCGCGCGCGTAGAGACGCGTCGTCTCGATCAGCTCGGCGGCGACGATCCAGCGCCCCGGCTTCTTCGAGAGCCGCGCGCCGGGATGGCGCCAGAAGCGGACGCCACGCGCGCCGAGATACGAATCGTCCTCGTCGCTCTTGACGCCGATGTTGCCGAGCAAGCCGGCGAGGATCGACTGGTGGAGCTGCTCGTAGGTCGGCTCGCTGGCGTTGATCCGCCAGCCGTGCTCGGCGACGACGGACTGCAGTTGCGCGTGGATGTCGCGCCATTCGCGCACCCGGCGCGGCGAGACGAAGTTCTCGCGCAGCAGCTGCTCGTGCTTGCGCGACGACAGCCTGTGTTCGCCGTGGCCTCCGCGCGACTGCTCGATCCAGCGCCAGAGCTTGAGCGTGCCGAGGAACTCCGACTTGTCGTCGTCGAACTTCGCGTGCGCCTGGTCCGCCGCCTGCTGCTGCTCGAGGGGACGGTCGCGCACGTCCTGAACGCTCAATGCACTGGCGACGACCAGCACCTCGCGCAACGCCTCGCGGTTGCGCGCCTCGAGGATCATCCGGCCGATGCGCGGGTCGAGCGGCAGCCGAGCGAGCTCGCGGCCGATCGTCGTCAATGCGTTGCGCTCGTCGGTCGCGCCGAGCTCGGCGAGCAGCTGGTAGCCGTCGACGATCGCGCGCCGGGGCGGCGCCTCGAGGAACGGAAAGTCCTCGACGCTGCCGAGCCCGAGCGACTGCATGCGCAGGATCACGCCGGCGAGCGACGAGCGGACGATTTCCGGTTCACTGAACTTGGGTCGCGCCGCGAAGTCGGCCTCGTCGTAAAGGCGGATGCAGATGCCGTCTGCGACGCGCCCGCAACGGCCGGCGCGCTGGTTCGCCGCTGCCTGGCTGATCGGCTCGATCGGCAGCTGCTCGACCTTGCTCCGATAGCTGTAGCGCTTGATGCGCGCGGTTCCGGCGTCGATGACGAAGCGGATGCCGGGTACCGTGAGCGAGGTCTCGGCGACGTTGGTCGCGAGCACGATGCGGCGCGCGCTGTGCGGCGCGAAGACCTCGTCCTGCTGCTCCTGGGAGAGCCTTGCGAAGAGCGGCAGCACTTCGACCCCGGGCGGGTGGTGCTTGCGCAACCGCTCGGCGGCGTCACGGATCTCGCGCTCGCCCGGCAGGAATACGAGCACGTCGCCGGAGCCCGCAGCTCCGGGACCCCGCCAGAGCTCATCCACGGCGTCGCAGATCGCGTCGCCCAGGTCGTGTTCGCGGCTCTCCTCGAACGGACGCCAGCGGATCTCGACCGGATAGAGCCGCCCCGACACTTGGATCACCGGCGCCGGCCCGACAGCGCTCGCGAAGTGCCCGGCGAAGCGCTCGGCGTCGATCGTCGCCGACGTCACGATGACGCGCAGGTCGGGCCGCTTCGGCAGGATCTGGCGCAGGTGGCCGAGCAGGAAGTCGATGTTGAGGCTGCGCTCGTGCGCCTCGTCGACGATGATCGTGTCGTAGGCGCGCAGCAGCGGATCGCTTTGGGTCTCGGCGAGCAGGATGCCGTCGGTCATCAGCTTGACGCTGGCGCCGGGCGAGAGCCGGTCCTGGAAGCGGACCTTGTAACCGACGACCTCGCCGAGCGGCGTCTTCAACTCCTCGGCGATGCGCTTGGCGACGCTCGACGCGGCGATCCGGCGCGGCTGCGTGTGGCCGATCAGGCCGCCACCCTCGGTGCGTCCGCGGCCGCGGCCGATCGCGAGCGCGATCTTGGGCAACTGCGTGGTCTTGCCGGAGCCGGTCTCGCCGCTGACGATGACGGCCTGGTGCTCGCGTATCGCGGCCGCGATCTCGGCGCGGCGGGCCGAGACGGGCAGCGTCTCCGGAAAATCGATCGGCGGCAGCGCCGTCCCGCTGCGTGGGGCAACGCGGGCATTCGCGCTGTCTCGTCGTTCGACCATTGCGACGGATTATTCAGCGAGGGCGACCAAGAAAACGTTGCTGCATCGGAAAGGCACAAGCACGAGCTTTCGGGACGACCACTCATCCCGAAGTCCCCCCGGAGTCCTCCCATTGCACTTCCCGCGCGAGCCGTTCTAGTATCCCGACGCCCCGTCGCGCAGCTCATCGATCTCTCGCGACGTACGCCGCGCGGGCACACGAGCCCCTGTTCGTCTCGGGGCGTCCAGCAACGACATCCACACGGGTAGACATGAGCAATTCCGATTTCACCGCAACGCCGCGACGCCGCACCTTGATCAAGGCCGCCGCGGGCGCCAGTGTGTTGCAGCTGGCGACGCCGTTCATCATCCCGGCCCGCGCCGCCGACAACGTGAAGATCGGTCTCGACAATCCGCTCACGGGCACGTACGCCGCGGTCGGCAAGAACGAGCTGAACGGTTGCGAGCTGGCGATCGAGCAGATCAACGCCAAGGGCGGCATCCTCGGCCGCATGGCCGAGCTGCTGGTCGAGGATTCGACGAGCGGCGACGCCGGCACGGCGGTGCAGAAGGCGCGGAAGCTCATCGAACGCGACAAGGTCGACTTCCTGCTCGGCAACGTCAACTCCGCGCTCGCCCTGGCGATGGCGCAGGTGAGCAACGAGAAGAGCGTGCTGCACGTCGTCCCCGGCGGCCACACCGACGCCGTCACCGGGGCGAGCTGCCACTGGAACGTCTTTCGCGTCTGCAACACGACGCAGATGGAAGCCAACGCGGTGACGCCGGCGCTGATCAAGAACGCCGGCAAGAGCTGGTACTACATCACCCCCGACTACGCTTTCGGGCACACCCTGCAGGCCGGCCTCGAGAAGGCCTGCGCGAAGGCCGGCGGAACGAAGATCGGCGCCGACCTGACGCCGCTCGGAACGACCGACTTCTCGTCGTACCTGATCAAGGCGCAGGCGGCCAAGCCCGACGTCATCCTGTTCTTGGTGCAGGGCGACGACATGATCAACGCCCTGAAGCAGGCGGTGCAATTCGGCCTCGACAAGCGCTTCCATCTCGCCGGCGGCCAGCAGGAGCTCGAGCCGCTCGAGGGCCTGCCCCCCGAGGCGCGGATCGGCACCTGGGTGTTCGAGTGGTACTGGAACCAGCCTGGCGTGCCGCACGTCGCCGAGTTCGTCGATGCGGTCAAGAAGAAGACCGGCCGCGTGCCGACGGCGCGCACCTGGTTCGGCTTCGTCTCGACCTGGACCTGCGCGCTCGCCGCCAACACCGCGAAGTCGCTCGAGGCGGTGAAGATGGCCAAGGCGCTGCAGGGCCTGAAGCTGCCGCCCGAAGTGGCCCTCATGCCCGATGGCGCCTACTACCGCGCCGGGCAGAACCAGCTGATCCCGAACCTCTACGTCGGCAACGCGCAGGCGCAGGGCTCGGCGCCCGACGACCTGTTCAAGGTGACGCAGGTCGTCAAGGGCATCGACGCCGCCGGCACGCTGGAGGAATCGGGCTGCAAGATGACCTGGCCGACCTGAAGCGCCGCTGCGCGGGCATCGCGGCGAGCCGCGCTGCCTGCGGTCGGCGGCGCCGTGCGCGGTGCCAGCCGACCACCCTTCGCGGCCGGAGCCCGGCGCGTTGATCGCGGCGGCGGGCCGGCGCGATGCTTGACCAGAGAAGCCGAACAACAAGGCACGGCGTCCGATGACACAGCTGCTCCTCTTCAACGTCTTCAACGGCCTCATCGTCGGCGCGTTCTACGCGCTGATGGCGCTCGGACTGTCGCTCATCCTCAACCTGAGCGGCGTCATCAACTTCGCGCACGGGGGCTTTCTCGCGATCGGCGCCTACCTCGCCTACACGCTGATGCCGACGATCGGCTTCTGGGGCGCGCTGCTCGTCGCGCCGTTCCTGACCGCGCTGCTCGGCCTGGTCGTCGAACGCGTCCTGATCCGGCGCCTGTACGGGCGCGATCCGCTGTACAGCCTGCTCCTCACCTTCGGCCTGGCCTACATCCTGGAGGACGTGACGCGCTACATCTGGGGCGCGCAAAGCCTCCCCTATCCGATCCCGAGCGTGCTGACGACGCCGCTGTCGACCGAGTACTTCTTCCTCACCGGCTACCGGCTGTTCATGGTCGCGCTGGTCGCCGTCGCGGTCGCGGCCCTCTTTCTCATCCTCAACCGGACCCGCCTGGGCCTGCGCATCCGCGCCGGCACGCTCGACCTGGAGACCGTATCGGTCCTCGGCGTCAACGTCGGCGTGCTGCGCAACGTCAACTTCGGACTCGGCATCTATCTCGCCGGACTCGCCGGCGTGCTCGCCGCCGGCATGCTCGGCCTGCAGCCGACGATTGGCACGTCGCTCATCATGCCGAGCTTCGTCGCCATCATC
>DASXXO010000247.1:0-1877 GCA_036503045.1 Caldimonas sp.
TTTCCTTGATCCTCCCGACCCGCGTCCTCCTCGCCACGCTGCTGCCTTTGCTCGCCGCGTGCGCGAGTGACTTCGACGCGCGCGCGGAGAACGCCCTGCGCGAGGCACTCGCCCGCGTCGTCGGCCCCGCGGCGTCGTACGAGGTGCATGTGACCGGCGCGAGCTTCGACGCGACCCGCTTCGAGCGCGTCGCCTTCGTCGGCCGGCGCATCGCACGCGCCAACGCGCCGGTGCTCGATCGGCTCGAGCTCGAGCTCGACGGCGTCGTCGTCGACCGCACCGAAAAGCGACTCGTCGCGCTCGCCGACAGCCACGGGGCGTTGCACGTGCGTGCCGCCGACCTGACCGAGTACCTCCGCCGCAGCGCCTGGATCGACGATCCCGCAGTCGTCGTCTCCGCGCCCGATCGCATCGCCGTCAGCGGAGCGCCGCGTCTGGCGGGCATCGCGCTGATCGGCGACGAGGGCATCGAGCTGCAAGGGCGCCTGTTCGCGTCGGGGACGGAGCTCCGCCTGACCATCGAGCGGGTCAGGATCGGCGCGTCGAGCGCACCACCCCTTGTGCGTGCTCTCCTCGAGCGCGCGCTCAATCCGCTGTTCGACGCCGCCGCGTATCCGCTGCCGGCGCAATTCGATGCCGTCGAGGTCGGCGAGGGAACGATCCGCATCGCCGCCTCGGGCAGCCGCCTCCCGCGCGCCGCTCCCTAGCGCTCTCGTCACTCGGCAGCGACGACGATCATCTGCACCCGCTCGATGCCGTTGTAGACGTCGAGCCCGAGCCGCCAGGCGAGGCGGACGCGCTCGCCGACCGGGTCGCTCCGACCGAACCAGATCGCCTCGCGCATCACGCCGTCGACGCGCAGCGCGAGGCGAAGATGCTTCTCGCCGACGAGCCGCTGCGAGAGCACCTCGACCGTGTCGCAGAAGAGCGGCGCGTCGAACGCGGCGCCCCAGACCTGGCCCTCGAGCATGCGCACCGTCGCCGGGTCGAAATGCGCGGCGGCCAACGGCCCGTCGTTGACGATCGTCTGCGCGTCGGCATCGGCGCCGAGACCCTCGGCGGCGACGCGCTGGAGCGCGCCGCGAAAGGTGTCGAGGTCGGCGCGCGCGATCGTGCAGCCTGCGGCCATCGCGTGGCCGCCGAAGCGCAGCAGCAGCCCCGGATGGCGCTTGCTGACGAGATCGAGCGCGTCGCGCAGATGAAAGCCCTCGATCGAGCGTCCCGAACCCTTCAGCGCGCCATCCAGCCCGAGCGCGAACACGAAGCTCGGCCGGTGCAGCCGGTCCTTCAGGCGCGAGGCGATGATGCCGACGACGCCTTCGTGGAACGACGGGTCGAACACCGCGAGCGCCGGCTCGCGCTCTCCGCTCAGCGCGAACGCGCGATCGACCTGCGCCTGGGCGTCTTCGCGCATGCCGGCCTCGAGCGTGCGCCGCTCGCGGTTCATCGCGTCCAGCACCTCGGCCAGCGCGTGCGCACGCTCCGGGTCGTCGCTCAGCAGGCACTCGATGCCGAGCGTCATGTCGGCGAGGCGGCCGGCGGCATTGAGGCGCGGCCCGATTGCAAAGCCGAAGTCGGCCGCGGTCGCTTCGCGCGGATCGCGTCCGGCGACCGCGAACAGTGCCGCGATGCCAGGCTGCGTACGGCCGGCGCGGATCCGCTTCAAGCCTTGCGCGACCAGGCAGCGGTTGTTGCGGTCGAGGCGGACGACGTCGGCCACAGTGCCGAGCGCGACGAGGTCGAGCAAGGCATCGAGCCGAGGCTGGCCGGCGAGATCGAACTCAGCGCGCGAACGCAGCTCGGCGCGCAGCGCGAGCAGCACGTAGAACGCGACGCCGACGCCGGCGAGATGCTTGCTCGCGAAGCCGCAGCCGGGC
>DASXXO010000248.1:0-8261 GCA_036503045.1 Caldimonas sp.
GGAAGATACCCTTCGGCGACGCGGGCGACTTGAAAGCCGGCGCTGCCGGCGCCACCTTCGCGGCTATGGTTCGTGCAGGGGCGTCCGTCGCGGAGCGCCCGAGGAGAGTCGCATGAAGAAGTGGATCGTGACGATCGTCCTGGCCGCACTGTCGGCCGTCGCCTGGGCGCTGCCGACGCTGCCGGAGGTGCAGGCCCAGGTCCAGCAGGGCCGCTACGCGCGCGCCGAGGAGATGATGCGCGAAGTCGTCGCCGCCAAGCCCGACAGCGCCAAGGCGCACTACATCTACGCCGAGATCCTCGCCCACGAACGCAAGGTCGGCCTGGCTGTCGAGGAGACCACGAAGGCGCGCCAGATCGATCCCGACATCAAGTTCACCGACCCCGAGCAGTTCCGCTCGCTCGAGGCCGCGCTGTTGGCCGCCCAGACTGCGTCGGCGCGCGCGCCGATCGATGGCGGGCGCGCACAGGCGGTCGCGCCGACACGCGTGGCGCCGGCGCCGACGACGGGAGTGCCGAGCTGGGTCTGGCTCGCGGGGCTCGTCGTCGTCGGCGTCCTGCTCTGGCGCGGCTTCGCACGCAGTCGCGCCGCGCAGGGCGGAGCGGTCGCGGCGCCCGGCGCCGCGTACGGTGCCCCGGGCAGCGCCTACGGTCCAGGCGCGCCCGCGCCCATGGGAGCACCGCCGTACGGTCCGGGCTACCAGGGCTATCCGCCGCAGGGCGGCAGCGGGATGCTCGGCACCGGACTGGCTGCGGCGGGTGGCGTCGCCGCCGGGATGCTTGCGAGCGAACTGCTGCAGCGCCATCGCGGCGCCAGCGCCGATAGCCCGGCCGACGGCCGCCCGGGCTTGTTCGACGCGCCGCAAGGCGCCCCCTCGGCCGATCTCGAGAACCGGCCGATCGACTTCGGCAGCGGCGGCGACTGGGACGCCGGGTCGAGCGATGTCGGGGGCGGCTCCGACGGCGGCGGCTGGGATTGAACGCCCACCGTTAGGCCGCGCCGCGCCGGCGCCGCCGGCGCCGCCTAGCCTCGGTCGTCGGTCGCGGCGACGATCGGCCGCAACATGCCGCGCTCCTCGATGAACGCCACCACCGCGGCGAGCCCTTCGCGCGTCTTCAGGTTGGTCATCACGAACGGCTTCGTTCCGCGCATGCGCAGCGTGTCGGCGCGCATCACGTCGAGGCTTGCGCCGACGTGCGGCGCGAGGTCGGTCTTGTTGATGACCAGCAGGTCGCTCTTGGTGATCCCCGGTCCGCCTTTCCTCGGGATCTTCTCGCCGGCGGCGACGTCGATCACGTAGATCGTCAGGTCCGACAGCTCGGGGCTGAAGGTCGCGGCGAGGTTGTCGCCGCCGCTCTCGACGAAGACGACGTCGGCGTCGGGATACTTCTCGAGCATGCGGTCGATCGCCTCGAGGTTGATCGACGCGTCCTCGCGGATCGCGGTGTGCGGGCAGCCGCCGGTCTCCACGCCCACGATCCGATCGGCTTCGAGCGCGCCGGCGACGGTCAACAGGCGCTGGTCTTCCTTGGTGTAGATGTCGTTGGTGACGACGACGAGGTCGTAACGCTCGCGCATCGACTTGCAGAGCATCTCGACCAGCGTCGTCTTGCCCGAGCCGACCGGCCCGCCGACGCCGACGCGCAGCGGCGGCAGGCTGCGGGTGCGGCGCGGGATGGTGTGCAACGGGCTCGTCGTCATGAAATGGTGCCGGTGGGAAAGCGATCGGTTGCGCGTTCAGGAGCGGAACAGGCGCGAGTACTGGTCCTCGTGCTTCGCCGACAGGATCGCGAGCATCGGCGCGGACGCCTGCATCTCGCGGGCGGGGAGATCGAGCGCCCGGCCGACCGCGCGCGGGATCTCGGCGAAGAGCGCAGCGAGGATGCGCTGCGCCGCCGCCTGGCCAAGCGGCACCGCCTTGAGCGCTGCCTGCGTCATGTTCTCGGCCCAGGCCGCGGCGTAGCAAGCGAGGACGTCGTGCGCCGCCGCCCCGCTGTCCGCGGCGGCGAGCGCGAATGCGACCGGCCAGGTCGGCGCGGGGGCGAGCGCCTGGAGCAGGGCGACGCGGATGTCCTCGCCGTCGCGCTGGCGCAGCCAGAGCGCGAGCGAGCGACCCATCTGCTCGCTTTGGCGACGCAGCTCGCTCGTTTCGCGCGTCGTCGAGAACCACAGGTTCCAGGCAGCGACGCTCTCCCCGTCGCCGCTCCGCCACGCCGCGAGCGCCCGGGCAACGACGGGCAGGTCACTGCGGACGAGGGCGAGCGCGAGCTGGTCACCCAGCCAGGCCGCGGCACTCGCCTCGTCGCGGACGAGCGAAGCGTCGACCGCCGACTCGATGCCTTCGGAGTAGCTGAAGCCGCCCACCGGCAGGCTCGGCGACGCGAGCCGGATCAGCTGCAGCAGCCCCGGCGTCGCGAGCTGCCCTCCGGCGTCGCGGCGCGCGCGTGCGGGCGTGCGGCGCTGGGTGCCTGCGCGCGGAGTGCGACCGGGACGGGTTGCCACCTTCATGTTCGATGGCGATGGTGGTGATGACCCTCACCGAGGTCGTGATCATGGTCGTGGTCGTGCGCATCGGCGTGCCCGTGCCCGTGTCCAGGCGGGCGTTGCGCCGTGCCCGCGTCGTACGCGCCGGCCTCGGGCTCGAACGGAGCGCTGGAAGGCTCAACGCGCAGCCCCATGCGGACGAGCAGCTCGGCGAGCACGTGGTCGGGCTCGAGGACGAGACGATCGGCTCGGACCTCGAGCGGCACGTGGCGGTTGCCGAGGTGGTAGGCGGCGCGCAGCAGGTCGAACGCCGCGTCGCGCGACGTCGGCGCAGCGCGGACGACGAGGATCGGCTGCGCCGTCGCCTGCACCGCGATCAGCGAACCGTCTTCGGCGACCAGCACGTCGCCACCGCGCACGACGCCGCCGCGCGGCAGGAACACGCCGACCCTGCGCCCGAGCGAGTCGGTTGCCTCGAAGCGGCTCTTCTGGCGGGTGTCCCAGTCGAGCGCCATCGTCGCGGCGCGACGGACGAGCGCGGGGGCGAGGCCACGGCCTGCGACGATCACCTTGCTGGCGACGAGCGACGGCATCGCGCCTGCGGCCAGCGATCAGAACAGGAAGTAGCGCTGCGCGAGCGGCAGCACCGACGCGGGCTCGCAGGTCAGCAGGACGCCGTCGGCGCGCACCTCGTAGGTCTGCGCGTCGACCTCGATCTTCGGCGTCGCGCTGTTCAGCACCATGTCAGCCTTGCCGATCCTGCGCGTGCCGCGCACTGCGCTGAGCGGCCGGGTGAGGCCGAGCTTGGCGGCGATGCCACCGTCGATCGACGCCTGCGAGACGAAGTTGACGCACGAGAGCGCGAGGGCAGGGCCGTAGGCGCCGAACATCGGCCGATAGTGCACCGGCTGCGGCGTCGGGATCGACGCGCTCGGATCGCCCATCGCCGCCATCGCGATCATCCCGCCCTTCAGCACCAACGAGGGCTTGACGCCGAAGAACGCCGGCCTCCAGAGCACGAGGTCGGCGAGCTTGCCGGGCTCGATCGAGCCGACCTCGTGCGCGATGCCCTGTGCGAGCGCCGGATTGATGGTGTACTTGGCGACGTAGCGACGGACCCGGAAGTTGTCGTTGCGCGTCTCGCCTGCGCAAGGCGAAACGCGCGCGCCGTGCTCCGGCGCGAGCCAGCCGCGCTGCGCCTTCATCTTGTCGGCCGCCTGCCAGGTGCGCACGATCACCTCGGCGACCCGGCCCATCGCCTGGCTGTCGCTCGACATCATCGAGAACACGCCGAGATCGTGCAGCACGTCCTCGGCGGCGATCGTCTCCTTGCGGATCCGGCTCTCGGCGAACGCGAGATCCTCGGCGATCGAAGGATCGAGATGGTGGCAGACCATCAGCATGTCGAGGTGCTCGTCGACCGTGTTGACCGTGTACGGCATGGTCGGGTTGGTCGACGACGGCAGGACGTTGGCGAGGCCGGCGAGCTTGATGATGTCGGGCGCGTGGCCGCCGCCCGCGCCTTCGGTGTGGAAGGTCGCGATCGCGCGCCCCTTGAACGCCGCGGCGGTGTCCTCGACGAAGCCCGATTCGTTGAGCGTGTCGGTGTGGATCGTCACCTGCACGTCGTGGCGATCGGCGACCGCGAGGCAGTTGTCGATCGCCGCCGGCGTCGTCCCCCAGTCCTCGTGCAGCTTCAGGCCGCACGCACCGGCCTCGACCTGCTCGTCGAGCGCGGCGGGCAGGCTCGCGTTGCCCTTGCCCATGAAGCCGAGGTTCATCGGGAAGGCCTCGGCTGCCTTCAGCATCGAATGAATGTGCCACGGACCCGGCGTGCAGGTGGTCGCGAAGGTGCCGGTCGCCGGTCCCGTGCCACCGCCGAGCATTGTCGTCACGCCGCTCGCGAGCGCGGCTTCGATCTGCTGCGGGCAGATGAAGTGGATGTGCGAATCGACGCCGCCGGCGGTGAGGATCATTCCCTCGCCGGCGATGATTTCGGTGCCCGGGCCGATCACGATGTCGACTCCCGGCTGCACGTCGGGGTTACCCGCCTTGCCGAGCGCGGCGATCCGGCCCGACTTGATCGCGACATCGGCCTTGACGATTCCCCAGTGGTCGATCACGAGCGCGTTGGTGACCACGGTGTCGGCGACGTCGGCCGCGCCGCGCTGGCTCTGGCCCATGCCGTCGCGGATCGTCTTGCCGCCGCCGAACTTCACTTCCTCGCCGTAGCCGCCGGCGCGCAGCGTGTAGTCGTCCTCGACCTCGACGACGAGTCCGGTGTCGGCGAGGCGCAGCCGATCGCCGATCGTCGGCCCGTACATCTCCGCATAGGCACGGCGGCCGATCGTGGCCATCAGAGCGGTCCTTGGACCAGGCCGCGAAAGCCGAACGCCTTGCGCGCGCCGCCGAGGTCGACCAGCTCGACCGTGCGCTGCTGCCCGGGCTCGAAGCGAACGGCCGTGCCCGAAGCGATATTCAGCCGCATTCCGCGTGCCGCGGCGCGATCGAAGCGCAAGGCGGCGTTGGTCTCGGCGAAGTGGTAGTGCGAGCCGACCTGGATCGGCCGGTCGCCGCTGTTCTGCACCGCGAGCATCGTCGTCCGCCGCCCCGGGTTGAGGACGTGGTCGCCGGGGGCCACGAGCAGCTCGCCCGGATTCATCGCCATCGGCGGTCGAGCCAGGCGGCGAGGGCAGTCAGCGCGACGACCGCGAGCACGCCCCAGCGATCGTCGGCGTGCCAGTGCGGCGTCGCTCCTGCAGCGACGTGCGCGAAAGCGGGGGAGGCGCCAAGGCCGGCGAGCGCGGCCGCGGTGCGGATCGAGAGCGATCGTCTCATGCGCCTCCTCGAAATCACGCGATCGGCTGGTGCACGGTCACCAGCTTGGTGCCGTCGGGGAAGGTCGCCTCGACCTGGATGTCGGGGATCATCTCGGCGATCCCTTCCATGACGTCGTCGCGCGTCAGGACGGTCTTGCCCTCGCTCATCAACGCGGCGACGCTCTTGCCATCGCGCGCGCCTTCGAGGATCGCCGCGCTGATGAGCGCGACCGCTTCGGGGTGGTTCAGCTTCAGGCCGCGCGCGCGCCGCCGCTCGGCGAGCAGCGCCGCGGTGAAGACGAGCAGCTTGTCCTTCTCGCGCGGTGTCAGTTCCATGGGCGTCTGCAGTGAGGAGGGCGTCCGCGTGCGACCGCAAGAGCGGTGCCAGCAGGGCGCATCGATCATACGGTGCGCCCCGGCGCGCTTGTGGTCGGCCGCTCAGGTCGACCAGACGCGTGGCGCCGTCGCGGCGCGTTGCCAGGCGAGCGGGCGCCATGCGTGCCAGACATTGCGCAGCAGCGCCATCGCGGGCTCGACGCGATCGGCCAGTGCGCGCACGACGACGACAGCGTCGTGCGGCGCGGTGGCGCCGGCCGTCGCGCGCAGCGCGTCGGCGTCGATCAACGTGGCCGCCGCGGCGAGCAGCGCGGCGCGGCGCGGCGCGGCGAGCACACCACCGGCGGCGAACCACATCGTTGCCAGGACGCGCCGGCCGGCCCAGCCGAGAGGTGACTCGAGAAGGCGCGCGTCGTCGGCGGCGATCGTGCTGCGCTCGAGCCAGCGCCCCGGCAACTCGATCGATTGCGTGAAGCGGCCGGCCTCGAACGGGCGCTCCGACGCTGGCAGGCCGAGCGCGGTGACGTCCCAGCCGATCATCTCGGAGCCTTCGGCGAGCATGAAGCGCATCGTGTTGTGCGCGATGCAGCCGCTGTAGCCGATCGTCTCGAGCGGCAGCCATTCGAGGCGGCTGCTCGCAGCGGCGACGACCTCGAGCGATTGCGATGCTTCGGCGCCTGCGCTGCGATAAAAGCGCGTCGCGCCGGCAGTCGTGACCAGCGCGTGCGTGCCGGGCGCGAGCGAGAGCGCGATCGTGAGCGCGTCGCCGCCGACGATCCCGCCCGGCGGGTGGATGAGCACGCTGTGGCAGACGCCGTCTTCGGGATAGAGCGCGCGCAGCACCCGCAACGGCCCGTCGTGGCGATCGTGGACGATCGTACGACCGTCGCGCGCGCGATAGTCGAGGGCGAGCGCGCCGCGCCAGGCCATCGCGGTCGCGGCGACGTCAGGCGCCGGCGGCCAGCCCGATCCGCTCGCGCAACTGTTGGCGAACGTCCCGGAATCCGGTGGAGCTGGGCAGCCATTCGAGCTCGGGCGCCTCGGTCCGCGTGGCGAGCCCGATCGGCGCGGGTTCGATCTGCACTCCGGGTCCCGCCGCTTCGCGGAACGCGCGCAGCGCGCGCGCCATGTGGTAGCCGTGGGTGACGAGGAGAACGCGCTCGATCCCCGCCGACTTGAGCAACGCCATGGTCTTCTCGGCGTTCTCGCGCGTGTCGCGCGAGCCGTCCTCGATCCAGCGGATCGGCCGCCCGAACTCGTCCGCGGCGATCTTGGCGGCAACGCGCGCCTCGGCGGTCGCGCCTTGCTGCCCCCAACCCGTGCCGCCGCTGAAGGCGATCGGCGCACCGGTCTGCGCAGCGAGCCAGATGCCGTAGCGCAGCCGCTCGAGCGACCCGTACTGCAGGCTGCTCACGCCGTACTCGGGGGCGAACGGCTCGCTGCCGGCGCCGAGGACCGCGATCGCTACCGGCTTCTTCGCCGCGACTTCGGCGCGCAACTCGCGGATACGGTCGAAGCTGAGCGCAGCGGGCGGCGGGAGGAGCAACTGGCCCAGGACGCGGGCCGCTCCGGTGCACGCCGAGAGCCAGAGCAGCGCGACGCTCAAGACGATCACGAGCCAGCCGAGCCCGCGCCGCGGCAGCAGCAGGCGCGCACCGACCAGGACCAGGAGCAGAAAGGGAACCGGCGGCAGAAGCAGCGCGGCCAAGATCGGCTTCCACGGCTCGATCCCGAGTGAGACGAACAAGCTGTTCACGTTGCGGAAAACGGCAGCCGAACCGGGGCCCGCGATTGTGCCGCAGGCCCTGCGCCGGGCGTTGTGACCGTTAGCAAGCGACGGACCGGGGCGTTCAGCGAGCGGGTGGCGCGACTCGTGTGAAGGCTAGGGCGCGAGCCGCTCGCGGATCCAGGCGGCGCCGTCGCGGCGGTAGCGCAGCCGGTCGTGCAGGCGCGACTTCCTGCCCTGCCAGAACTCCCATGCGTCGGGCACCAGCCGGTAGCCGCCCCAGTGCGGCGGCCGCGGCGGCTGGAGCATGAACCTGGCGCCGTAGCGCGCCGCGTTGGCGAGCAGCGTCGCACGCGACGCGATCACCTCGCTCTGCGGCGACGCCCACGCGCCGATGCGCGAGTCGAGCGGCCGCGACGCGAAATAGGCGTCGGACTCGGTGTCCGAGACCTTCTCGACCGTGCCTTCGACGCGCACGACGCGCTCGAGTTCGACCCAGTGGAACTGCAGCGCGGCGCACGGATGGATCGCGAGCTCGCGGCCTTTCCTGCTCTGGTAGTTGGTGAACCAGACGATGCCGCGCGCGTCGAACCCCTTGATGAGGACGACGCGCGTCGACGGGCGGCTGTCGGCGCCGACGGTGGCGAGCGTCATCGCGTTCGGCTCGGGTAGCGCGGCGGCGATCGCCTGCTCGAGCCAGGTCTCGAACTGCTGCATCGGGTCGGCGGCCGAGGCCGACTCGTCGAGCTCCGCCAACTCGTAGCTCTTGCGCAGCGCCGCGATGTCGGTCATCGGACGAGTATAGGAAAGCGCGGCTCGCTGCAGATGTTGCCGCTCCTGCGCCATGCCTCTTCCACATCGCGCAGCAAGTGAGGGGAAGGCCTTACGTAGACCTC
>DASXXO010000249.1:0-5487 GCA_036503045.1 Caldimonas sp.
CTCGCGGTGAGCGACCGCGCGCTGCCGGACGGAAGTCCTGACGGGCGGGTCGGTGGAACGCCGCTTGCCACGTGACGCACGATGAGCCTCGCCGATCCGAAGGCACCGGACGCCGGTGACGACGCAGCCGATCCAGGCCACGGACCGGGCGTCTCGCGACGGCATTTCCTCCAGGCCGCAGGCGCCGCCGCCGGCCTCGCGCCGCTCGCTGCACCGGCGCAGTCGCCCGACGAACGCGTCGCCGTCGCGCCGACCGATTCGCCGCGGCCGCGAAGCCCGACCGAGCGCATCGTGCGCCTGCGCATCAACGGCATCGCACGCGAGCTCGTCGTCGAGCCGCGCGTGACGCTGCTCGACGCGCTGCGCGAGAAGCTGGCGCTCACCGGCACCAAGAAGGGTTGCGACCGCGGCCAGTGCGGTGCCTGCACCGTTCTCGTCGACGGCCGCCGCGTCAACTCGTGCCTGACCCTGGCGGTGATGCACGAAGGCCGCGAGATCACGACGATCGAAGGCCTCGGCACTCCCGATGCGCTGCGCGAGGTGCTGGCGCTGACCGGCACCAAAAAAGGCTGCGACCGTGGCCAGTGCGGCGCGTGCACGGTGCTCGTCGACGGCCGGCGCATCAACTCCTGCCTGACGCTCGCCGTCATGCACGAGGGCAGCGAGATCACGACGATCGAGGGCCTCGGCACGCCCGAGGCGCTCCATCCGGTGCAGGCCGCGTTCCTGGCCCACGATGCATTCCAGTGCGGGTACTGCACCCCCGGGCAGATCTGCTCGGCGGTCGCGCTCGTCGGCGAGCTGCGGGCGGCAGCGCTCAGCGCCGCGACCTTCGAGGCGGCGCCGACCGGGCCTTCGCCGCGCACGATCCAGATCAGCGACGCCGAGATCCGCGAGCGCATGAGCGGCAACGTCTGCCGTTGCGGCGCATATACCAACATCGTCGCCGCCGTGCGCGAGGTCGCCGAGGGACGCAAGGCATGAACGACGTCGACTACGTGCGGCCGACCGATGTCGGCGAGGCGATCCGGCGCGGCGCCGCGCCGGGCGCCGCGTTCGTCGCCGGCGGCACCAACCTGATCGACCTGATGAAGGGCCACGTCGCGCTGCCGACGCTGCTCGTCGACGTCAACCGGCTGCCGCTCGCCGCGGTCGCGCCGCGGCCCGAGGGCGGAATCCGCATCGGCGCGCTCGTGCGCAACAGCGACCTCGCCAACCATCCGCTGGTGCGCGACGCCTACCCGCTGCTCGCCCAGGCGCTCGTGTCGGGGGCGTCGGCGCAGCTGCGCAACATGGCGACGGTCGGCGGCAACCTGCTGCAGCGGACGCGCTGCTACTACTTCTACGACCCGGCGTTCGCTGCGTGCAACAAGCGCACGCCCGGCTCGGGATGCGCCGCACTCGAAGGCCACCAGCGGATCCACGCGATCCTCGGCGCGAGCGAGGCGTGCATCGCGACGCATCCGTCCGATATGTGCGTGGCGCTCGCCGCGTTGCGCGCCGACGTCGTCGTCCAGGGTCCGGACGGCGAGCGACGGATTCCGATGACGCGCTTCCACCGCCTGCCGGGGACGACGCCCGAGCGCGACACCGAGCTCGAGCACGGCGAGCTGATCACCGCCGTCGAGCTGCCGCCGTCGCCGTTCGCCACGCGCTCCCACTATCTCAAGGTGCGCGACCGCGCGAGCTATGCGTTCGCGCTCGTCTCGGTCGCTGCCGGGCTCGATGTCCGCGACGGCAGCGTGCACGACGCGGCGCTCGCGCTCGGCGGCGTCGCGCACCGGCCGTGGCGCGTCGCCGCCGCGGAGGAGGCGCTGCTCGGCAAGCCGCTCGACGACGCATCGATCGCCGCTGCGACCGAGCGCCTGCTCGCCGGCGCGCGACCGCTGCAGGAGAACGCGTTCAAGGTCGAGCTCGCGCGCCGCTCGATCGCGCGTGCGCTGAAGACCGCGGGAGGCCTGGGGTGATCTCGGGCGAAGGCATCGACCGCGTCGACGGGCGCCTGAAGGTGTGCGGGCGCGCACCGTACGCGGCCGAGTTCGCGCTGCCGAACCTCGCTCACGCCGTACTCGTCCTGAGCACGGTGCCGAGCGGGCGCATCGTCCGCCTGGACGTCGCCGCGGCGGGCGCGCTGCCCGGCGTGATCGCCATCGTCTCGCCGATGAACGCGCCGCATCTGCCGCAGGGCGGCAGGGCCGGCGTCAACCCGCCGGCGGGGCGCGTGCTCGCGCTGCTGCAGGACGACGTCGTCGCCTACAACAACCAGCCGGTCGCGATCGTCGTCGCCGACACGCTCGAGCGCGCGGCGCACGGCGCGCGGCTGGTCCGCGTCGTCTACGCACCGGGCGAGGCGAAGCTCGACTTTGCGCAGGCGAAGGCGAGCGCGTTCCCGCCGCAGCGCGCCAGCCGCGAGCCGACCGACCACGCGCGCGGCGACGTCGCCGCCGCGACCGCGGCGGCAGCGGCGAGGGTCGACGCCGTCTACACGACGCCGGTCGAGCACCACAACCCGATGGAGCCGCACGCGACGATCGCCCAGTGGGACGGCGACCGGCTGAGCTTGCACGACGCGACGCAGAACGTCGGGGGCGTGCGCACGACGCTCGCGAAGATCTTCGGCATCGCGCCCGAGAACGTGACGGTGATCGATCCGTACCTCGGCGGCGGCTTCGGCTGCAAGGGCTCCGCGTGGTCGCACGTCGCGCTCGCCGCGCTCGCGGCGAAGGCGGTCGGCCGGCCCGTGAAGCTCGTCCTCGAGCGGCCGCAGATGTTCGGGCCGGTCGGCAATCGTCCGCACACCGAACAGTCGCTCGGCCTCGCCGCCGACGGCGACGCAAAGCTCCAGGCGGTGCGCCACGCGACCATCTCCGAGACTTCGATGATCGAGGACTGGGTCGAGACCTCGTCGCTACCGGCGCGCCACCTCTACGCGTGCGCGAACGTGCTGTCGACGCACCGCCTGACCAAGCTCACGATCCCGACGCCGACGTTTATGCGCGCACCGGGCGAGGCGAGCGGGAACTTCGCGCTCGAATCCGCGATGGACGAGCTCGCGGTGCGCCTCGGCGTCGATCCGCTCGAGCTGCGCCTGCGCAACTACGCCGAGCGTGACGAGAGCAAGGGGCGGCCGTACTCGAGCAAGTCGCTGCGTGAGTGCTACCGCCTCGGCGCCGAGCGCTTCGGCTGGTCGCGCCGTGCGGCGACGCCGGGAACGAACCGCGACGGCCGCTGGCTGGTCGGCCACGGCCTGGCGACGGCGACCTATCCCGCCAACCGCAGCCCCGCCGAGGCGCTGGTGCGCCTGCTGCCCGACGGCAACGCCGTCGTCCGCTCGGCGACGCACGACCTCGGCACCGGCACCTACACCGTGATGTCGCAGGTCGCCGCCGATGCGCTCGGCATTCCGCTCGCACGGGTGCGCTTCGAGCTCGGCGACTCGCGCTTCCCGAGGGCGCCCGGCGCGGGCGGATCGCAGTCGGCCGCGAGCGTCGCGCCCGCGGTGCACGCGGCGTGCGCGTCCATGCAGAAGAAGGTGATCGAGCTCGCGGTCGCCGATCCGCAGTCGTTCGCATACCGCGCCGATCCGGCGCGGATCGCTGTCGTCGACGGCTGGCTGCGCGACCTCGCTTCGCTGCCCGCAGCGAATCGGCCGAGCGCCGCGGCGAGTGCGCCCGGCGAGCCGATCGCGGCGCTCCTGGCGCGCAACGGCGGCGCGCCGCTCGAGACACGCGCCGAAGCCGCGCCCGGCGGCGAGCGCGAGCAGTATTCGATGCATTCGTTCGGTGCCGTGTTCGCCGAGGCGCGCGTCGATCAGGCGCTCGGCATCGTCCGCGTGCCGCGCATCACGGCCGTCTACGGCGTCGGCACCGTCCTCAACGCCAAGCTCGCGCGAAGCCAGATGCTCGGCGGAATCGTCTGGGGCGTCGGCATGGCGTTGCTCGAGGAGTCGCTGCGCGACGCGCGCGACGGCCGGATCGTCAACGCCAACCTCGCCGAGTACCACGTCCCGGTCAACGCCGACATCGGGGCGATCGACGTCGCCTTCGTTGCCGAGACCGATCCGTATGTCGATCCGCTCGGCATCAAGGGCATCGGCGAGATCGGCATCACCGGCGTTCCGGCGGCGATCGCCAACGCCGTGTTCAACGCCACCGGCAAGCGCGTCCGCGACCTGCCGATCACGCTCGACAAGCTGCTCTGAAGGCGCCGCGTGGCAGTGCCGGCAAGAAGGACGTGGCCAGTCGTGATGGCGTTCCTGTCGCACGCTTGGCTCTCGGTCTGTTTATAGTGTCGGCGACGCCATGGAAGACGCCGCCGAACGAATCCGCGAACTCGAAGCCAGGCTGGTCGCCCACGGCCTGGTGCTGAAGACGATCGCCCGGCTGCTGTCGGAATCGACGATTGCCGAGCTGAGGGCGGCGGCGCAAGGCATCGACGACGAAGGCATGCAGGAGGCGAACCCGAATCTGCACATGCGCCTCGTCGCCCAGGAGATGTGGAGCATTCTCGAGATGGTCGGCTAGCGGCCCGAGGGGCCCCATGGCTGCGCCCGCGAGCATTCCGTCCGGTCGCAGCTTCGGTTCGCGGCGCTTGTGGATCGGCGTTGCCTCGGCTGCGCTCCTGCTGGCTCTGGCGTGGTCGGCGGCGTGGTTCTACGTGCCGCCGCTGGTCGCCGGCGCGGCCGAAAAACTCACCCTCGACAAGCTCGGCCGTCGTCTCACGCTCGGCCACGTGGCGTTCAATCCGTGGACGCTCGAGCTGACGATCGACGATCTCGCGCTCGCCGGCGCCGGCGCCGGCGCGCCGCCGCAACTCGAAGTCAAGCGGATCCACGCCGACGCGGCGATCGTCTCGCTGTTCCGGCTGGCACCGGTGATCGACAGTCTCGAGATCGACGCGCCCGTGGTTCGCGTCGCTCGCATCGATGAGGGCCGCTACGACGTCGACGACGTGCTCGAGCGCCTCGCCGCGGCGCCGCCGGCCGAGCATCCGCCGCGTTTTGCCCTGCACAACATCGTCGTCCGCGGCGGCAGCGTCGACTTCGTCGACCGGCCGCTGGCGGCGACGCATCGAGTGCGCGACCTTGCGCTCGGCGTGCCCTTCCTCAGCACGCTGCCGTCGGAGCGCGACATCAAGGTCGAGCCGCACCTCGCCTTCGACCTCGACGGCGGCCGCTTCGACAGCGCTGGCGCGGCGACGCCGTTCGCGCAAAAGGGCAACGGCGAGGTCCACCTCAAGTTCGAAGGCTTCGCCGTCGGCCCGTACCTCGGGTATCTGCCGCGCGGCATGCCGGCGCGGCTGCGCAAGGCGACGCTCGGCGCCGATTTGGCGATCGCCTTCGAGCGCCAGCCGAAGCTGTCGCTGAAGATCGCGGGCGCCATCGCGGCAAGCGACATCGAGGTCCTCGATACGTCCTTGGAGGACCTGATGCAGGCCGGCGACATCCGCTTCGTCATCGACGACCTGCGGCCGCTCGAGCGACGGGTC
>DASXXO010000250.1:0-3965 GCA_036503045.1 Caldimonas sp.
GCCAGCGCGCCAAAGTACTGGCGACGCACACCTTCAAGTTCACCGTCACCGGCCCGCACATGCTGGCCAAGACCCTGCTCGACCGCTACTACCGTGATACGCGCGCGCTCGCGCACGCGATCGCCGACGTGCTCGCCGAGCAGGTGCGCCATCTCGACGCCGACATCGTCCAGCTCGACGAGGCGAACCTTCCCGGCCACCCCGACGAATGGGAGTGGGCGGCATCGGCGATCAACCGGGTCCTCGATGCGGTGCCGACGACGCCCGCAGTGCACCTTTGCTTCGGCAACTACGGCGGGCAGAGCGTCCAGCACGGCACCTGGGAGCGGCTGCTGCGCTATCTGAACGCGCTCCACGCCGATCACGTCGTCCTCGAGTGCGCGCACCGGCCGCCCGAGGAGCTTCAGGTCTTCAAGGGGCTGAAGCCGGAGATCGGCTTCGGCCTCGGCGTCGTCGACATCAAGGCGACCGAGGTCGAGTCGGCCGATGCGGTCGCGCGCGCGATCGAGCGGGCGGAGCAGATCCTTGGCGCCGGTCGCGTCCGCTACGTCCATCCCGACTGCGGCTTCTGGATGCTGAAGCGCCCGATCGCCGACGCCAAGATCCGCGCCTTGGCGCAGGGTCGCGACCTCTACGAAGGCCGGGCGCACTGAGCGTCGCCGCGGCGGGCCTCGCGCTCGGTCCGCGCAACGCGCCGTCGGAGCTTTCCGACGTCAGCGCAGACCGCTGCCCGACGCCAATGCCGCGTCGCGACCGATGGGGCGCTGGCGCGAGCGCGACGAGAATCAAAGCGCCGGGGTGCGTCGAGAGGCCGCGATGGACAACATCAAGATCTACATCGTCGAGGACAGCTGGGTCATCCGCGAGAACCTGATCGACGCACTGCACGAGAACGCGCCGATCGAGGTCGTCGGCATCGCCGAGGACGAGCGCTCCGCGCTCAGCTGGTTGCGCGACCGCAGCCATGCGTGCGACCTGGCGATCGTCGACATCTTCTTGAAGAGCGGCTCCGGCCTCGGCGTGCTGAAGGCGATGAGCGACATCCCCGATGCGCCGATGCGCATCGTCCTCAGCAACCACGCGACGCCCGAGATCCGCGCGAAATGTCAGCAGCTCGGCGCCAGCAAGGTGTTCGACAAGTCGAACGAGCTCGACGAGATGTTCGGCTGGCTCAACCGGTTCGCGCGAATCGATCGCGGAGTTGCTGCGTCGCGCTCCTGAAGACGCCGAGGTCGCTGCCGACGGCGACGAAAGTCGCCCCCATCGCCAGGTAGCGGCGCGCGTCGGCCTCGACCGGCGCGAGGATGCCGCTCGGCTTGCCAGCGGACTTGGCGGCCGCGAACGCCTCGCCGACCGCCGCCTGCACGCTGGCGTGATTCGGATCGCCGAGATGGCCGAGCGCGGCGGCAAGGTCCGACGGGCCGACGAAGATGCCATCGACGCCGTCGACCGCGGCGATCGCGGCCGCCGCGTCGAGCCCGGCGCGGCTCTCGATCTGGACCAGCACGCTGATCTGCGCGTTGATGTCGCGAAAATAGTCGGCGACCGTGCCAAAGCGATTGCTCCGCTGCGACACCGAGACGCCCCGAACCCCGTCGGGCGGGTAGCGCGTCGCGCGCACCGCGCGGCGCGCGTCGTCGACGCTTTGCACGAACGGCACGAGGAAGTTGTAGAAGCCGGCGTCGAGCAGCCGCTTGATCTCGACCACGTCGTTCCACGACGGCCGCACGATCGGTGCGCTCGCGCTGTCCTTGAGCGCCATCAGCTGCGGGATGAAGGTCCTGACGTCGTTCGGCGAATGCTCGCCGTCGAGCAGCAGCCAGTCGAAGCCGGCGATACCGAGCACCTCGGTCGTGATCGGGTTTGCGAGCGAGCACCAGCAGCCGATCAGCGTCTCGCCCGCAAGCAGGCGGCGCTTGAATGCGTTCGGAAAGGCGCGATAGGCGTCGTCGACGGTCATCTCGGCTCCTTGTCGTCGTTCATTCGATCCTGACGCCGCCGCTCGCGACGACCGAGGCCCAGCGCTTCTGCTCGCGCTCGAAGAACGCCGCGAACTCTGCCGGCGTCATGGTGCGGACCTCGGCGCCCTGCGCGCTCAGGCGGGCGCGCAGGTCGGGTGAGCGGATGATCCGCGTCAGCTCGGCCGCCAGGCGCGCGACGACCTCGTTCGGCGTCCCGGCGGGGACGAGCAGCCCTTGCCAGGTTCCCGATTCGAAGCCGGCGACACCCTGCTCGGCGATCGTCGGCACGTCGGGCAGGAGCGGTACGCGCGCCGACTTCGATACGCCCAGCACCTTGAGCTGGCCCGATTGCACGAACGGCAGCGTCGCGAGCATGCCGTTCATCAGCACCTGGGTCTGCCCGGCCACGGTGTCGCCGATCGCCTGCGAGCCGCCCTTGTACGGGATGTACTGCCACTTCGCGCCGGTCGCCCTCTCGATCGCGACGCCCGCAAGGTGCGGCGCGCTGCCGATCGCGGTGACCGCGAAGTCGAGCTTTGTCGTCTGCGACAGCGCGACGAGCTCCCTGAGGTTGGCGGCCGGGACCGACGGGTGCACGACGAGCAGGTGCGGCGAGTACGCGAGCATCGTCACGCCCCGAAGGTCCTTCTTGGGGTCGAACGGGAGCTTGGTGTAAACCGACGGCGTGATCGCCAGCGCGCCGACGTCGCAGAGCAGCAGCGTGTAGCCGTCGGGGGGCGACTTCGCGACCGCGTTGGTGCCGGTGTTGCCGTTCGCGCCCGGCTTGTTCTCGACGATCACCGTTTGCTTGAGGGCGTCGGAGAGCGGTTGCGAGATCGCGCGCGCGATGATGTCGGAGGAGCCACCGGGGGTGTACGGAACGACGATCCTGATCGTCCTGCCCGGCCAGGTCTCGGCTGCCGTGGCGCCGGCAGCGAGGGCGAAGGCGAGGATCAGGAGCGCGCGCCCTGCGAAGCGGACCCTTGTCTGAAGACCACCAGTCATCGTACGACTCCGTGCTCAACTCTTGGCCAGCTGCGCCGCCCGTCGCCGGCGCTCGCGGCTGTTCGCGAGGTGGGTACGCATGGCGGCGCGCGCCCCTTCGCTGTCGCGGTTCTCGATCGCATCGAGGATCGAGCCGTGCTCGGCGTTGACGCGGCGCAGATAGGCCTGGCGTTCGTCGGATGATGCGGCCGATGGATCGAGCCGCGCGCGCGGGATCGCCATCGCGCCCAGGCTCTGGAACAGGGTCGAGAAGTGCGCGTTGCCGGTCGCGCGCATGATCCCCAGATGGAACTGGAAGTCAGGGCCCACTGCGTCGCGGCCGGCCTCCACGGCTTGTGTGAACGCGTTGAGCGACTGACGCAGCGCAGCCAGGTCGGCATCGCTGCGCCGCTGCGCGGCGAGGCTCGCCGCTTCGGTCTCGATGCCGATACGCAGTTCGAGCATGGCGACGACGTCGTGCAGCGTCTCGAGCTGGTCGGGCCGGATGCGGAACACCGCGGAGTCGGTGCCGCCGTAAGTCACGAAGGTGCCGATGCCGTGCCGCGTCTGCACCAGCGCCGCCGCCTGCAGCTTCGACAGAGCCTCACGGATCACGGTGCGGCTGACGCCGAACTCGGCCATCAGCGCCGACTCGCTCGCCAGCTTGGCGCCGGGGCCAATCCGACCGTCGCGGATCCGGTCGGCGAGGGCATCGACAACGGTGAGCGCGAGGTTGCGCGGCCGGCGGATCAGCGGCAGCGCGGACGATGGGGCGGGCTCGTTCATCGGATCAGGCTGCCGGCAAATCGGCGGGCCAGTTGTACGACGACAGACAACCAAATGCAAGAGGAGATCCGCCGATGGCACGCGTGCGCCGTTCGCCGACGATAACGAATGTGTCCTCACCTTCCAGCACTCCCGCGTCGCCGGCGCCCCTCTTCGACCGCTTGGTCCTGACCGGCGCCGCCGGCGGGCTCGGCCGCGTGCTGCGGCCGCGCCTGCGCCGGCTCGCCCGCGTGC
>DASXXO010000251.1:0-4153 GCA_036503045.1 Caldimonas sp.
CTCACCGTCAGCCAGCAGGTCGGGCTGCTGTTCGTCGTCCTGTTCGGCCTGCTCGGGCTGGTCACGATCGTCGCCTTCGGGCGGTCGCTCCGCGAGCTCTCTCCCGGGCAGACGGCGCTGCGCGAGCGCTTCGCGCGCGAACTGCGCGCGCTCTGGATCAGCGCCCTCCTGTTCTGGATCGCCTGGGTCTCGGGGCCGCTCGGCTCGACGCTTCTGTTCGCCTTCGTCTCGTTCTTCGCGTTGCGCGAGTTCGTCACCCTCACCCACACGCGGCGCGCCGACCACCGCGCCCTCTTGCTCGCCTTCTTCGTGATCCTGCCGATGCAGTACGTGCTCGTCGGCATGCGCCTCATCAACGCCTTCACGGTGTTCATCCCGGTCTACGTCTTCTTCGCTATCCCCGTCATCAGCGCGCTCGCCAACGATCCGTTCCGGTTCCTCGAGCGGACCGCGAAGATCCAGTGGGGAATCACGGTCTGCGTCTACGGCATGAGCCACGCGCCGGCGCTACTGCTGCTCGACCTGCCGCACTACCGCGAGCGCGGGGCATTTCTCGTCCTCTTCCTCGTCGTCGTCGTTCTCGCCGCGCAACTCGGCCAGGAGGCGGCGAGCCGGCGCCTGCGGCGGCGCCCGGTCGCGCGCGCGATCAGCCGCTCGTTCTCGTGGCGAGCGTTCGGCGCCGGCGCAGGAGCGGCGGCCGTCGTCGGCTTGCTGCTCGACTGGATCACGCCTTTCGATCCGATCGCCGCCGTTGTCTTGGCGGCGATCGCCGGCGCCGCCGGATCGCTCGGCGAGTTCGTGATGAAGGCGCTCAAGCGCGACGCCGGCGTGCGCAACTGGAGCGGCGCGGAGTCGGTCACCGGCGCGGTCGGCCTGCTCGACCGCGTCGCCCCGCTCTGCTTTGCCGCACCGGTGTTCTTCCACTCGGTGCGCGGCTATTTCGGCATCTGAGGCGCGCCGCAACGGCGCGACCGGCCCGCGTTCGGGTCCAATGGCGGTCATGCGTGTACTCGGCATCGACCCCGGACTTCGCACGACGGGCTTTGGCGTCGTCGACTGCGACGGCGGCCGGCTCGGCTACGTCGCGAGCGGGACGATCCGCACCGCCGCAGTGGCGATGGCCGACCTGCCTGGGCGGCTCAAGGTCATCTTCGACGGCGTGCGCGAGATCGCGGCGCGCTACGCGCCGACCTGCGCGTCGATCGAGATCGTCTTCGTCAACGTCAACCCGCAGGCGACGCTGCTGCTCGGCCAGGCGCGCGGCGCAGCACTCTCGGCGCTGGTCGCCGACGAACTCGCGGTCGCCGAGTACACCGCGCTGCAGATGAAGCGTGCGATCGTCGGCCATGGACAGGCCAAGAAGGAACAAGTGCAACAGATGGTGATGCGCCTGCTCGCCCTGCCCGGCGTGCCGGGGCCCGATGCGGCCGACGCGCTCGGCCTGGCGATCTGCCACGCCCACGCCGCGGGCAGCTTCGCGGCGATCGCCCGGGGCACTGGCCTCGCGCCGCGCACCTCCGGGCGCTACAAGAGCGGGCGAACCTACTGATAGTGCGCATCCGCCGATGGCCTCGGCCGCCGCCGGGCGGCAGTCCTCAGGCGACAATCGGCGCCCCATGAATGCCCTCTTCGAAGACGGCGGCAAGTTCCATGTCGGCCGCGTCATGAGCGAGACCGACACCTCGCTCCAGATCGAGCTCGCCTCCGGGAAGCGCAGCAAAGTCAAGGCGGCCAACGTGCTGCTGCGCTTCGAGAAGCCCGAGCCCGAGACGCTGCTGGCGAGCGCCGAGGCGATCGCGCGCGAGATCGACCTCGACCTGGCGTGGGAATTCGCTCCCGCAGGGGAGTTCGCGTTCGCCGAGCTCGCGCGCGACTACTTCGGCGCCAAGGCCGGCGTCGCCCAAGAGGCGGCGGCGCTGCTGTGCCTGTTCTCGGCGCCGCACTACTTCCGCCGTCTCGGCAAGGGACGCTTCCGCAAGGCGCCCGAGGAAATCGTCAAGGCGGCGCTGCTCGGCATCGAGCGCAAGCGCCAGCTCGCAGCACAGGTCGACGCGGGGGCCGAGGAGCTGCTCGGCGGCAAGTGCCCGGCGCCAGTGCGGGAGCAGCTCTACCGCATCCTGTTCAAGCCCGACAAGAACTCGGCCGAGTACAAGTCGGTCGTCGAGGCGGCACGCCGCTCGGGACGCGCGCCGCTCGATGTGCTGAAGTCGGCGGGGGCGATCGACTCGCCGTACGAGTTCCATTGGCGCCGCTTCCTGTTCGAGGAGTTCCCGAAGGGAACCGGATTCGCCGAGGTCGCCGTGCCGCAGGTGCGCGAGGAGCTCGCGCTTTCGCCGGCCCAGGCGTTCTCGATCGACGACTCTTCGACGACCGAGATCGACGACGCGCTTTCGGTTCAGGGGCTCGGCAGCGGCAAGGTCACGGTCGGCATCCACATCGCCGCGCCGGCGCTCGCCTTCGCGCCGGCGACGCCGGTCGCGCAGATCGCGCGCGAGCGTCTGTCCACCGTCTACATCCCCGGCCACAAGCTGACGATGCTGCCCGACGCCGTCGTCGACGCGCTCACGCTCGCCGAGGGCCGCGACGCGGCGGTCGTTTCTCTCTACGTCACGGTCGACGAGGCCACGCTCGCGACCCTGGCGAGCGAGACCCGGCTCGAGCGCGTGCGGATCGCCGCCAACCTGCGCCACGACATCCTCGACGAGGTGATCAACGACGAGACGCTCGCGGCCGGTCTTCCTGCCACAGTGGCGTTCGCGACCGAGCTGGCCTTCCTGCACGCGCTCGCGAAGAAGCTCAAGGCAGATCGCGAGCAGGTGCGCGGCAAGCCCGAGACCTTCAACCGTCCCGACTACGGCTTCCGGCTCGAGGTCGAGGACGGCACGCCGATCGCCGGCGACGAGCGCGTGACGATCGCGCCGCGCAAGCGCGGCACGCCGCTCGACCTGATCGTCGCCGAGGCGATGATCCTCGCCAACAGCACCTGGGGCGGCTGGCTCGCTGCGTGCGGGGTGCCAGGGATCTACCGCAGCCAGGCGAGCCTTGCGCCGGGCATCAAGGTGCGCATGGGAACGCAGCCCGCGCCGCACGCCGGCATCGGCGTCGCGCAGTACGCGTGGGCGACGTCGCCGCTGCGCCGCTACGTCGACCTCATCAACCAGTGGCAGATCGTCGCTTGCGCGCGCGGCGGGCGGAGCGCCCCGCTGGTCGCACCGTTCAAGCCGAAGGACGTGCAACTGCTCGCTGCGATCGCCGACTTCGACGCGTCGTACGCCACCTACAACGCCTTCCAGGCGCAGATCGAGCGCTACTGGTCGCTGCGCTGGCTCGAGCAGAACGACGTCCGCGAGCTCGCGGCGACGGTGATGAAGGACGGGCTCGTTCGCGCCGACACGCTGCCGCTGGTCTTCCGCGCGGTCGGCGCCGAGCAGCTCGCGCGCGGCAGCGGCGTTCGCGTGCGCGTCGGCGCGATCGACCTGCTGATGCTCGACCTCGCCGCGAGCGTCGTCGCGCGCGTCGGCGACGAAGCGGCTGCGCCGGCCGCGGGCGACGACGACGACGCCGACGCCGTCGGCCCGCTGGCGATCGCGATCGACGTCTCCGCGCAGGAGAGCGACGCCGAGGCCGACCCCGTCGCCGCCGCTCCCGCGTGAGCCTGCGTTTCCCGACCCGGTTCTCGACGCTGCAGGTCGCGCTCGGCGTCTCGCTCGCCGTGCACGGCGCGCTGCTCGGAGTGCGCTTCGTCGACCCGGATGGCTTCAACCGCATGTTCGAGGATTCGCCGCTCGAGGTGATCCTCGTCAACTCGCGCTCTGGCGAGGCGCCCGACAAGGCGCAGGCGATCGCGCAGGCGAGCCTGGCCGGCGGCGGCGACGCGGCAGCCGGCCGCGCGACGTCGCCGCTGCCGCCCTCGGCGCTGACCGAGATCGGCGACGCCCAAGAGGACACGCGCAAGCGGATCGAGCAACTGCAGCAGACGCAGCAGCAGCTGTTGTCGCAGGTGCGTCGCGAGCTCGCGCTGCTGCCGCCGACCGACCCGCTGCGCGACCAGGGCACACCCGAGGAGCGCGAGCAAGAGGACCGGCGACGCCAGTTGATCGAGATGCTGGCCGAGATCGAAAAGCGCATCAACGAGGAGAACGCGCGGCCGAAG
>DASXXO010000252.1:0-9140 GCA_036503045.1 Caldimonas sp.
GAACGGTCCGCCTGCACGCCGTGCAGGCGCCCGACGATCTCTAGCCGGCCGGCGAGACGGCGATCTGCCGTCGGGCGTTCAGCCGACGACCAGGCGGGGCGTCCGCGCCAGCCCGGTCTTGGACCAGGCGTCGATCTCGAGGCGCAGCAGGTGCAACCCGCGGGGATGGGTGTCGGCCCAATCGGCGGCGAGGCGCAGCACGGGCGCACCGTCTTCGAGGCGCATCGCGATCGCCGCCGGGTCGACGTCGTCGCGCGCATGGCAGGCGATCACGGCGATGCGCAGGCACAGCAGGTGCAGGGCAAAGGTCGCGTTCTGCAGCGCCGCTTCCATCTTGCGCAGGCCGCCGCGCTGGCCGAGCACGAGCTGGCCGATGCGGCGCAGCTGGCTCTGCGAGAACCCCGGCGCGTCGACGTGGTCGAGCAAGTAGGCGCTGTGCCGGTGGTGGTCGTGGTGCGAGATCATCATCCCCGTCTCGTGCAGCGCGGCCGCCCAGGCGAGCTCGCGGCGCGGTTCCGTCGGCGCCGCGCCGGTGCCGTCGTGCAGCGCCAGGGCGACGCGCTCGACCCGCTCGGCCTGGGCGACGTCGACCTCGAAACGGCGCTGCAGCTCGCGCACCGAGCCCTCGCGCAGGTCCTCGCCACCGGCGCGGCGCGCTGCTGCCTGGCGCGCGGCGAGGTCGAAGATCACGCCCTGGCGCAGGGCGCCGCGCGCCGGCCTCAGCTCCTCGATGCCGAAGTGCGTCGCCAAGGTGTAGAGGATCGCCAGGCCGCCGCCGACGACCGCGCGCCGTTCGCTCTTCAGCCCGGGAAGCGCGAGCTTGTCGGCGCTGCCTGCCTCGAGGCAGCGCTCGATCAGCCAGCGCAGTCCCGCCGGCGTGATGCGGCCGTCGCTGACGCCGCTCGCGGCGAGCACCTGCGAGACCGCGCCGACGGTGCCCGAGGAGCCGAGCGCCTCGCGCCAGTGGCGCGGCGCGAACGGCTGCAGTGCCTCCTCGAGCTCGGCGCCTGCCTCGACCTGCGCTTCGCGAAACGCGCTCACGCTGAAGCGCCCTTGGGGGAAATACTTCATCGACAGGCTGACGCTGCCGACCTGGAACGACTCGGCCTGGCGCGGCCGCGTGCCGCGGCCGAGGATCATCTCGGTCGAGCGGCCGCCGATGTCGATGACGAGGCGCGGCGCCATCGACGGCTGCAGCCGCGCGACGCCGGCGAAGATCAGGCGCGCCTCCTCGCGTCCGGAGATGATTTCGATCGACCGGCCGAGGACGCCCTGCGCGCGCAGCAGGAAGGCGTCGCGGTTCCTCGCCTCGCGCAGCGTCTGCGTCGCGACCGCGCGCACCTGGCTCGGCGCGAAGCCGTCGAGACGGCGCGCGAAACGCGCGAGGCACTCGAGGCCGCGGGTCGTTGCCTCGTCGCTGAGATAGCCGGCGGTATCGAGGCCGCCGCCGAGGCGCACGGTTTCCTTCAGATAGTCGATGCGGTGGTAGCGGCCGGCGAGCAGCTGGCCGATCTCGAGACGGAAGCTGTTCGAGCCCATGTCGACCGCGGCGAGCTGGCCGGGCCAGCGCGACTCGGCGCCGGCGCGCGGGACGGCGATGGGCTGCAGGCGGCGGTCCCGCGTGTAGTCGGCAATCGAGTCGAGCTGCATGCGTCCCATTGTCGAGGCTGCCGCGTGGCGCGGGCGACACGAAGGGTTCCTAGAATGACAGTCCCGCGCCGCGCGCGAATGACAAAGAGATGACAACGATGCTGCGCACCGAACTCGACGCCGTTTGCACCGTCGACACCGGGCGCGGCACCGGAAGCGGATACCCCGCGGCGCTGCCGCCGGTGGCAGCGCAGGCGAGCGCGACCGATGACGCCGGCCTCGTCGCCGGCGAGGTGACGCTCGACGCGGGCGGCTTCGCGCTGCCGGCGTACCGTGCGGCGCCGCAGGGCGACGGTCCGTTCCCGATCGTCATCGTCAGCTCCGAGATCTTCGGCGTCCACGCGTACATCGCCGACACGGCGCGGCGCTTTGCCAAGCTCGGCTACCTCGCGATCGCGCCGGAGCTCTTCGTCCGCCAGGGCGACGCGAAGGCGACGAGCGACATCAACACCCTGTTCGCGACCATCGTCGCCAAGGTACCCGATGCGCAGGTGATGGGCGATCTCGACGCGAGCGTCGCCTGGGCGAAGGCGCACGGCGGCGACGGCCAGCGGATCGGCGTCACGGGTTTTTGCTGGGGCGGGCGCGCGACCTGGCTGTACGCTGCGCACAGCAGCGAGGTGAAGGCGGGCGTCGCCTGGTACGGGCGCCTCGTCGGCCCGACGACGGCGCTCCAGCCCGAGCATCCGATCGACGTCGCGGCGCGCCTGCATGCGCCGGTGCTCGGCCTCTACGGCGGTGCGGACGCCGGCATCCCGCTCGAGTCGGTCGAGCGGATGAAGGCGGCGCTGGCGCGCGGCAGCGACGCGGCGCGGCGCTCCGAGTTCCACGTCTATCCGCAGGCCCAGCACGCCTTCCACGCCGACTACCGGCCCAACTACGACCGCGCCGCGGCCGAGGACGGCTGGCAACGCTGCCTCGCCTGGTTGCGCGCGCACGGTGTCGCCTGACGCCGCGCCCGGCCGGCGCTTCCTGCGCGCTCGGCGCGCGCCGCGCGCGTGACGCTCGCCTGGATCATCCTCGCCACCGGGCTCGGCGGCGTGCTCTCGGTGACCGTCGCCGCGGCGCTGACGCTCTCCGTGCTGTCGAAGGTCGTGCACCATCTGGTGAGCCTCTCGGCCGGGGTCCTGCTCGCGACCGCGCTGCTCGACATCCTGCCGGAGGCGTTCTCGGCGAAGGCGCCGCCGCAGGCGCTGTTCGCGACCCTGCTCGGCGGGCTGCTGTTCTTCTTCCTGCTCGAGAAGGCCGAGCTCTACCGCCACAGCCACCACCACGAAGGCGACGAGCACCACCACCACCACGGCTTCGACCGCCAGCAGGCGGGGCGCGGCGGCTGGAGCGTGATCCTCGGCGACAGCATCCACAATTTCTGCGACGGGATCATCATCGCTGCCGCCTTCCTCGCCGACACGCGCCTGGGCCTGGTCACCTCGCTCGCCATCATCGCGCACGAGATTCCGCAGGAGGTCGGCGACTACATCGTGCTGCTGAATGCGGGCTTCTCGCGCAGCCGCGCGCTTGCCTTCAACGCGCTCTCGGGCCTCGCCGCGGTGGGCGGCGGCGTGATCGGCTACTACGTCGTCGGACCGTGGCAGTCGTATTTCCCGTATCTGCTGGTCGTCGCCTCGAGCAGCTTTGTCTACGTCGCGGTCGCCGACCTGATCCCGCAGCTGCAGCACCGGCTGACGCTGAAGGAGACCGCAGCGCAGCTGTTCTGGTTGTGCAGCGGGCTCGGCATCGTCGTGCTGGCGATCAGCCAGCTGCGTTAGCCGCGGGCTTCAGCGCACGACGAGCACGGGCAGCTTGGTGTGCTTGAGGACGTCCTGCGTCTCGTCGCCGAGAAAGAGCGATGCAAGGCCGCTGCGCCCGTGCGAGCCCATGACCAGCAGATCGCAGTGCTGCTCGGCCGCGTGGGCCACGATCGCCTCCCACGGCTGCAATCCCTCGACCGTCTGCGTATGGCAGGCGATCCCCGCCGCCTCGCAGGCCTCGGCGACGGCGCGGACGTTGCGCGTGGCGTTGCGCTCCTGGGCGTCGAAGAACTCCTGCGGCGGGGTCGGCTGCATCTCGGCGACGGCGCCGTACGGAAACGGCTCCTTGACGCAGAGCGTGAGGATCTCGGCGCCGAGCGATTTCGCGAGGCCGATCGCGGTGGCGACGGCGCGCCCCGTGATCTCCGAGCCGTCGGTCGGGACGAGGATTCGCTTGAACATGGGGCACCTCCGCGTGGACGGGGCGCGATCTTCGCACCCCCCGGACCACCGGGGCAAGGCGTGTTCGCCGCCCGGTCGGGGCCGCGCGCTCAGCCGCGTGCGATCGGCCGCGCCGGGTCGGACGACCACTCGCTCCACGAGCCGGGATAGAGGAGCGAGCCGGCGAGCCCGGCGTGCTCCATCGCGAGGAGGTTGTGGCAGGCGGTGACGCCCGAGCCGCAGGAATGGATGACCTCGCCCGCCGCGCGTCCGCCGAGCAGCGCGCCGAACTCGTCGCGCAGCACGCTTGCCGGCTTGAAGCTGCCGCTTTGGTCGAGGTTGGCCTTGTGGAAGCGGTTGAACGCGCCGGGAATGTGGCCGGCGACCGGATCGATCGGCTCGACCTCGCCCCGGAAGCGCTCCGCGGAGCGCGCGTCGAGCAGCATGGAGAGCGGCGCGCGCGCCCCGACGCCCGCGGCGTCGATGCTCGGGGCAAACGAACGGCGCTCGGGGTAGGGCGCGCCGCCCGGCGCAGCGCTCGGCGCATTCGTCAGCGCTCCTCCGGCCCGCTGCCACGCCTGCACGCCGCCGTCGAGGACGGCGACGTCGGCGTGGCCGAGCCAGCGCAGCATCCACCACAGGCGGGCCGCATAGACGCCGCCTTGCCCGTCGTAGCAGACGACTTGGACCTGCGGCGCTACACCGAGGGCACCGGCCGTGCGCGCGAACGCAGCACGGTCGGGCAGCGGATGGCGGCCGTTGCGGCCGGTCTTCGCGCTGCTCAGGTCGCGGTCGAGGTGCAGGTAGTGCGCGCCCGGGAGATGCGACTCGCGGTAGCGACGCTCGCCGGCGTCGGTGTCGGCCAGGTCGAACGAGGTGTCGACGACGACCGGCCGCGGCGCGTCGGCGAGGAGCGCGGCGAGCTCGCCAGCGGTGATCAGCGTTGCATACATGGAGGCGGTCATGCGGTATTGGGCGGATCGGGGATCGCAGCGACGTCCGGCCGGTTGCGGCCGCGCAGGAGCGTTGCCGACAGGCCGGCGAGAACGATCAGCAGCATGCCCGAGACCGCGAGCGCCGTCACGCGGTCGTCGAACAGGAGCACGCCGTAGGCGAACGCCCAGGCGATGCCGAGGTACTGCAGGCTCGCGTTGACGAGCGTGCGGCCGGTGCTGTAGGCGCGCGTCATCATGAGCTGCGCGACGGTCGCGAGGACGCCGACCGCGAGCAGCAGGCCGATGCCTCGGAGCGTGTGCGGGTGGGTCCCGGTGGCGAGCACGAAGAGCGCGCCGGCGCCGAGGCTGCCGAGCGAGAAGTAGAAGACGATCCGGTACTCGGGCTCGCCGACGCGGCCGAGGGCCGTCACCTGGAGGTAGGCGGTCGCCGCGATCACGCCCGAGAGCAGCCCCATCAGGCCGTGCCAGAGCTGCTGCTCGGCGATGGTCGGGCGCAGGATCAGCGCGACGCCGGCGAAGCCGACCAGCACCGTCGCGATGAGCCGGCCGTCGACACGCGAGCCGCCAGCGGCGATCGCGCCGCCGATCAGAAACAGCGCCATCCACACCGACGACATGTAGTTGAGCGTCATCGCCGTCGCGAGGGGCAGGTTGCCGATCGCGTAGAACCAGAGGACGAGCGAGACAACCCCCGAGGCGCTGCGCCAGAAGTGCATCGCCGGCACGCGGGTCGCGACCGTCCCGCGCTGCCAGCGCGCGAGCGCCAGCATCATCAAGGCGCCGGTGAGGCCGCGGTAGAGGACGATCTCGCCCGCCGAGTACTGCGCCGAGGCGAGCTTGACGCACACGCCCATCGTCGCGAACAGGAACGAGGCGCAGACGATCAACCACCCCGGCGACGTCATCGCCGCGCCCGCGGCGACGCGCTCAGCGCATCGCCGTCTGGTACCACTCGTGGAACTGCTGCATGCCGTCTTCCATCGGGCTCTGGTAGGGGCCCCGGTCGTCGTCGCCGCGCTCGTGCAGGGCGCGCCGGCCGGCGTCCATGCGCAGCGCGATCTCGTCGTCCTCGGCGCAGGTCTCCCAGTACGCCGCCTGCTCGGCCTCGACGAACTCGCGCTCGAACGCGTGGATGTCTTCGGGGTAGTAGAACTCGACGACGTTGAGCGTCTTCTGCGGTGCCTTCGGCACGAGGGTCGAGACGACCAGCACGTGCGGGTACCACTCGACCATCGTCGCCGGGTAGTAGGTCAGCCAGATCGCGCCGTGGCGCGGCACCGCGTCGTCGAAGCGCCCCTCGCGGTAGGCGAGCACGGCGTCGTGCCACTTGCGGTAGGCGGGCGACCCCGGCTTGGCGAGCTCGTTCTTCGGCCCGACCGTCTGCACCGAGTGGTGCGCGCCGAACTCCCAGCGCAGGTCCTCGCAGGTGACGAACTGGCCGAGTCCGGGATGAAACGGCGCGACGTGGTAGTCCTCGAGGTAGACCTCGATGAAGGTCTTCCAGTTGTAGTCGCACTCGTGCAGGCGGACGCTGTCGAAGACGTAGCCGGCGAAGTCGAGCTCGCGCGACGGGCCGATCGCGCCCAGGTCGCGAGCGACGTCGCTCCCGGGCGCTCCGCCGGCGATGTCGAACACCATGCCGTTCCAGGTCTGGGTCGGAAAGTTCGCCAGGTCGCGGCACGGGTCGTCGGCGAAGTGCGGTGCGCCGACGAGCTGGCCGCCGAGGTCGTACGTCCAGCGGTGCAGCGGGCAGACGATGTTCGTTCCGGTATTGCCGCGCCCGCGCAGCATGACGGCCTGGCGGTGCCGGCAGACGTTGGAGACCAGCTGCAGGCCGCTTGGCGTTCTGACCAGGGCGCGCCCTTCGGCCTCCTGCGGCAGCGTGTAGTAGTCGCCGATCTCCGGGACCGCGAGCTCGTGGCCGATGTAGCGCGGGCTGCGCGCGAACAGCAGCTCGGTTTCCTGGCGGTAGAGCGCCGGATCGAAGTAGCTGGCGACAGGCAACGGCGACTGCGCCGGAGCGAGCACCTCACGGGTGACGCGCAAGTCGGACATGACCGGGGATGACCTCCATGGAGCGTTGGCACGACGCGGGCCCGACGGCTCGAAGCGGCCGCCTTGGCATGTACTGCAAGGGGGTGCGGATTGTACCCAGCGGCCCCCGCACCGACGGCCGCCCGCAGCGTCGCCGAACTCGGCCCTTCGGGCCGGGCAGGCGGGCCTGCAGCCCGGTCAGCCGGGGACGGGTGGGCTGACTACAATCGAGCTCTTTTTCAGGGACCGAATGACGACCGATTCCCGCCCCGCGTCCGCGGCGCCGGCAAGCTACGAAGTGGCGCTGAGCGAGCTCGAGTCGCTGGTCGCTTCCATGGAAGGCGGCCAGTTGCCGCTCGAGGGCTTGCTCGCGAGCTATCGGCGCGGCACCGAACTGCTCCAGTACTGCCGGTCGCGGCTCGAGGCCGTCGAGCAGCAGGTCAAGGTGCTGGAGGATGGCCAGCTGCGGCCGTGGTCCGCGACGTGAAGCGGGACGCCTTCGACACCTGGTCGCTCGCCGAGCTCGATGCCGTCGAATCGGCGCTCGAGGCCTGCGTTCCGGCCGACGCCCCGGCCGGCCTCGGCGATGCGATGCGCTACGCCGTCCTCGACGGCGGCAAACGCCTGCGGCCGCTGCTCGTCCTCGCCGCTGCCAAAGCGGTCAATGGCTCGCGCCCGGCGGCGCTGCGCGCCGCGTGCGCGGTCGAGCTGATCCACGCCTATTCGCTCGTTCACGACGACCTGCCGTGCATGGACGACGACGTCCTGCGGCGCGGCAAGCCGACCGTCCACGTCCGCTTCGGCGTCGCCCAGGCGATGCTCGCCGGCGATGCCATGCAGGCGCTCGCGTTCGAGATGCTGACGCCTGGCGACGGCAGCATCGAGGCAGCGCTGCAGGCGCGCCTGTGCGGCCTCCTGGCGCGTGCCGCCGGCGGCGCCGGGATGGCCGGCGGGCAGGCGATCGACCTCGCGAGCGTCGGCCGTCCGCTCGACGAGCGCGCGCTCTCCGACATGCACCGGAGAAAGACCGGCGCGCTGCTGCGCGCGAGCGTCCTGATGGGCGCGTCGTGCGGGCAGACGAGCGAGCACGACTGGCAGGCGCTCAGCGCCTACGGCGACGCGGTCGGCCTGGCGTTCCAGGTCGTCGACGACATCCTCGACGTCACCCAGGCGTCGGCGACGCTCGGCAAGACGGCCGGCAAGGACCGCGACCAGAACAAGCCCACCTACGTCACGGTGCTCGGTCTCGACGCCGCGCACGCCCGCGCCGAGACGCTCCGCCGCGGCGCCCACGCTGCCCTCGACGGCAGCGGCATCCACCACAGCGAGCACCTGCGCGAGCTCGCCGATCGCGTCGTCGCGCGCGATTCCTGAGACCGAGGCCCGCTCCGCATGACCAAGCTGCTCGACGCCATCGACGACCCGGCCGACGTGCGCCGGCTGTCGCGCCTCGAGCTCAACGTGCTCGCCAGCGAGCTGCGCGAGTTCATCGTCCAGACGGTCTCGCAGACCGGCGGCCACTTCTCGTCGAACCTCGGCACGGTCGAGCTGACGATCGCGCTGCACTACGTGTTCAACACGCCGCACGACCGGATCGTCTGGGACGTCGGCCACCAGACCTACCCGCACAAGACGATCACCGGCCGCAAGAGCCGGATGAACACCTTGCGCCAGCTCGGCGGCATCTCGGGGTTCCCGCGCCGCGAGGAGAGCGCGTACGACACCTTCGGCACCGCGCACTCGTCGACCTCGATCTCGGCGGCGCTCGGCATGGCGGTCGCGGCGCGGATGAAAGGCGAGAGCAGGAAGTGCGTTGCCGTGATCGGCGACGGCGCGATGAGCGCCGGCATGGCGTTCGAGGCGCTCAACAACGCCGGCGTCTCGCAGGCCGACATGCTCGTGGTCCTGAACGACAACGACATGTCGATCTCGCCGCCGGTCGGCGCGCTCAACCGCTACCTGGCACGCCTCATGAGCGGCAAGTTCTACGCCGCCGCGCGCGATACCGCTAAGACGGTGCTGAAGAAAGCGCCGCCATTGCTCGAGCTCGCGCGCCGCTTCGAGGAGCACGCCAAGGGGATGGTCGTTCCCGGGACGATCTTCGAGGAGTTCGGCTTCAATTACGTCGGCCCGATCGACGGCCATGACCTCGACTCGCTGATCCCGACCCTCGAGAACCTGCGCGACCTGAAAGGCCCGCAGTTCCTGCATGTCGTCACCAAGAAGGGCTACGGCTACAAGCTCGCCGAGGCCGATCCGGTCGGCTACCACGCGGCGTCGGGCAAGTTCGACCCGAGCGTCGGCTTCG
>DASXXO010000253.1:0-1749 GCA_036503045.1 Caldimonas sp.
GCGCGCATCGCGCCGACCTGGGTCTACCACTTCGAGCACCTCCAGCCGTTCGCGCCGACGCAGCGCTACGGCGAGGCGGACCCGGCGTCCGATCTCGGCGTCTTCCACAGCTCCGAATACCCGTACGTGTTCGGCACGACAGCGGTCCTGTCGCGCGAGTGGGGCGAAGCGGACCGACGCATGACCGGGCTGATGCAAGCGGTCTGGCTGCAGTTCGCGAAGACCGGCCGGCCCGACGGCATTGGCGAACTGGCGGCCTGGCCCACCTTCGACGACGCCGCTCCGACCGTCCTTCGCCTTGCGCGTACGCCGGCGCTCACGGGCGTGCCGCGCCGTGCCCAGATCGGCCTGCTCGACGCGAGGCCCGCGTGATCAGCGGCAAGACCCACCTCATCGCGCACCTCGGCTACCCGACCGAGGCGTTCAAGGCGCCGTTGATCTACAACCCCTGGTTCGAGCAGAACGGCATCGACGCGGTCGTCGTGCCGATGGGCGTGCCGGCGGCCGACTATCCCGGTGTGCTCGCGGCCCTGGCGCGCCTCACCAATCTGCGCGGCGCACTCGTGACGATGCCGCACAAGGTGACGACGCTCGGTCTCGTCGCCGAAGCGTCGCCGGCGGCACAGATCGCCGGCGCTTGCAATGCGCTTTTGAAGCGCGCCGACGGCCGCTGGATCGGCGACCAGTTCGACGGCACGGGGTTCGTGCGCGGCGTCGAGCGCAAGGGACGCAGCATCGCCGGCATTGGCGCCCTCGTCTCGGGCGCGGGCGGCGTCGGCTCGGCGATCGCCGCGTCGCTTGCGGCAGCCGGAGCGCGCGAGCTGATGCTGTTCGACCAGCAGCCGGCAGCGGCGACGGCGCTGCGCGACCGGCTGCTGCAGCACTACCCCTTGCTTGCGGTTGGCACCGGCTCAAACGATCCCGCCGGCTTCGACCTCGTCGTCAACGCGACGCCGCTCGGCATGCGCGCCGACGACCCGCTGCCGTTCGACGTCGCGCGGATCTCGCCCTCGACCTTCGTCGGCGAAGTGGTGATGGCGCGCGAGATCACCCCTCTGCTCGCCGCGGCCCGCGTACGGGGCTGCCCGATCCAGCAGGGCACCGACATGCTGTTCGAGATGATTCCTGCGTACCTCGAGTTCTTCGGCTTCCCGACGGCGACGCCCGACGAGCTGCGCGCGGTCGCGCAGATCAGATACTGAGACACGGGAGGACGAACGCATGCGCCGCGCCGTCGCCACCGTGTCGCTGAGCGGCACGCTGCGCCAGAAGCTCGAGGCGATCGCCGCCGCGCGCTTCGACGCGATCGAGCTGTTCGAGAACGACTTCGTCCACGCGACGACGTCGGCGCGCGAGCTCGCGTCGATGTGCGCCGACCTTGGCCTCGGCATCGACCTCTACCAGCCGTTCCGCGACTTCGAGGGCATGCCCGACGCGCTGTTCGCGAAGAGCCTCGAGCGCGCCGAGCGCAAGTTCGACCTGATGCACTCGCTCGGTGCGCCGCTGATGCTGGTCTGCTCGAACACCTCGCCGCACGCGCTCGCCGATCGAGAGCGCGCGGCGGCGCAGCTGCATGCGCTCGCCGAGCGCGCGGCGAGAAGAAACCTGCGCATCGGCTACGAGGCGCTCGCCTGGGGTCGCCATGTCAACCGCTACGCGCAGGCGTGGCGAATCGTCGAAAGCGCCGACCACCCGCACCTCGGCCTCATCCTCGACAGCTTCCACACGCTCTCGCTCGGCGACGATCCG
>DASXXO010000254.1:0-2510 GCA_036503045.1 Caldimonas sp.
GAGGTCATCGATCTCTATCAGTCGCACGACGACGACCGCTCGACTCCGCTCGAAGAATCGCTGGCAGCCTTCGGCGAGCTGATCCAGGAAGGCAAGGTGCGCGCGATCGGGGCGTCGAACTACGACGCGCCGCGGCGACGAGTTCGGCGAGCTGCCGCTCGTTCGTCGCGCTCGCGATCGGCGCGGTGATGCTCGGCCGCGCGATCTGCCAGGCGATCGCGACCTGCGCAGCGGTCGCGCCGGTGCTCCCGGCGACGGCGTCGAGAGCGCCGAGGACCGCGAGCCCGCGCTCGTTCAGGTATTGCTTGATGACGCCGCCGCCGCGCACGCTCTTGCCGAGGTCGGCGACGCTGCGGTACTTGCCGGTGAGAAATCCCATCGCGAGCGCGAAGAAGTTGATCACGCCGAGGCCGCGCTCGACGCACAGCGGCTCGAGCTCGTCTTCGTACGCGGCGCGCTCGAGGAGGTTGTAGAGCGGCTGCAGCGACTCGTAGCGCGGCAGGCCGAGGCGCTCGCTCGTGTCGAGGGCAAGCGCGAGGCGCGGCGCGGTGTAGTTCGACGCGCCGACCGCGCGCACCTTGCCTTCCTTGATCAGCTCGGCGAAGGCGGCGAGGGTCTCCTCGAGCGGTGTCGCCGCGTCGTCGTCGTGCGCCTGGTAGAGGTCGATGAAGTCGGTCTGCAGCCGGCGCAGCGACGCCTCGACGGCGCGCCGGATGTAGGCGTGCGAAAGGCCCTTGTCGTTCTCGCCCATGGGCTTGCCGACCTTGGTCGCGAGGACGACGCGCTGGCGCTTGCCGCTCTGGCGGAACCACTTGCCGATGACGGTCTCCGACTCGCCGCCCGTGTGGCCGCGGACCCAGCGCGAATACACGTCGGCGGTGTCGACGAAGTTCATGCCGGCGTCGACCCACGCGTCGAGGAGGCGAAACGAAATCGGCTCGTCGACGGTCCAGCCGAAGACGTTGCCGCCAAGGCAGACCGGCGAGACCTGGAGGCCGGAGCGGCCGAGGGCGCGGGTGTCCATCGGCCGATTGTTGCAGGGCCGATCGCGCGCCGCTCGCGGCCCGCGGCGGGCAGCGCGTTCACGCGATGCCGGCAAAGCGGCGCGCCGGCCAGGCGGTCTCGACCGCGAGCATGACGAGAGGTGACCGGGACCACAAGGTCGAGCAGGTGGACGGCTTGCATGGCGCCCTCCTTCGGCGCGGCAACGGAGCGGAAGTGAACGTACGGTGCAAGCCGGAATCGAGATTACGCTCTTACAACGTAAGATGTCAGACCGTGCCGAGCCGTCGCCGCCCCCGCCAGCCGTTGACGCGCGAGCGCATCGTCGAGGCGGCGCTCGCCGTGGTCGAGGAGAACGGTCTTGCCGCCTTCAGCACGCGCAAGCTCGGCGAGCGTCTCGGCTGCGAGGCGATGAGCATCTATCACCACTTTGCGAGTAAGCAGCACCTGCTCGACGCCCTCGTCGAGCACGCGATCGCCAGCGTCGAGGTTCCCGAGCCCGGGCCCGATGCCGAGGCGCGACTGCGCCGCTCGCTCGAGTCGTACCGGGCGATGGCGCACCGCTGGCCGGCGCTGTTTCCGCTCGTCGCCCTGCATCGCCTCAACATGCCGGCCGGGATTCGCTTCATCGAATCGATGCTGCGCGTGATCCATTTCAAGATGCAGGACCCCGAGCTGACTGCGCGTCACTTTCGCGCCATCGGTTACTACCTGGTCGGCGCCTTGCTCGAGGAGACCGCCGGTTACGCCAAGGGCCCTTCGGCCGCCGAGCCGTTCGACGACGCGTTCGTCGCGCGCGAGGCGCCGCACCTGACGATGGTGGCGGGCTATTTCGCGCCGTCCGCGTGGCAGGCGACCTGGCAGCTCGGCATCGACGCCCTGATCGCGCGCGGCGACGCCGACGCGCAAGCGGCCGCGGCGACGCGGGCGTCGGCCACGAAGCCATCGAGGCGCGGGCGCAAGGGACGGCCGAAGGGCGCTGCCTAGAATCGTTCGGATGGCGACCAGGACGAGCGCGAAGGGCGGCAATTACGGCGAGGAGTCGATCCGCGTCCTCAAGGGGCTCGAGCCGGTCAAGCAGCGGCCCGGGATGTACACCCGCACCGAGAGCCCGCTGCACGTCGTCCAGGAGGTGATCGACAACGCTGCCGACGAGGCGCTCGCCGGCGTCGCGACGGCGATCGACGTGACGCTCTTCGCCGACGGCTCGGTCAGCGTCGACGACGACGGACGCGGCATCCCCGTGGGCCTGCATCCGGAAGAGAAGGTGAGCGTCGTCGAGATCGTCTTCACGCGCCTGCACGCCGGCGGTAAGTTCGACAAGGGCGGCAACGCCGCGTACAGCTTCTCCGGCGGCCTGCACGGCGTCGGCGTCAGCGTCACCAATGCGCTCGCGAAGCGCCTCGAGGTCACGGTGTGGCGCGGCGGCCAGGTCGCGACGATCGCCTTCGCCGGGGGCGCGGTCATCGAGGCGTTGGCGATGCGAAAGGCTGCGGCGGGCGAGCGCA
>DASXXO010000255.1:0-3564 GCA_036503045.1 Caldimonas sp.
GTGGGCTCCGTCGCCTTGGAGCCCATTGAAAGGCATTCGACATCGCTACTTTCGCTGACCGCCGCCAACCCAACGCCGAGCGCAAGCATCGGCTCAACCGGGAAATCCTCGCACCTGAAGTCCGCCTGAACGGGCCGGAGAACGAACCGCTCGGAGTCGTGCCCATCGCCGAAGCCTTGCGGCTCGCCGGCGAGCAGGATGTCGATCTCGTCGAGATCGTCGCCCAGGCCGATCCGCCGGTCTGCCGGCTGATGGACTACGGCAAGTTCAAGTACCAGGAGCAGAAGAAGGCGGCGGAAGCGAAGGCGAAGCAGAAGATCATCGAAGTCAAGGAAGTGAAGGTCCGCCCGGGCACCGACGAGGGCGACTACGCGATCAAGATGAGGAACCTGCGCCGCTTCATCGAGGAGGACGGCGACAAAGGAAAGGTCACGCTGCGCTACCGCGGCCGCGAGATCACGCACCAGGACATCGGCATGCGGCTGCTCGAGCGGATCCGCGACGAGCTGTCGGACGTGTCGGTGGTCGAGCACATGCCCAAGCTCGAGGGGCGGCAGATGGTGATGGTGCTCGCGCCCAAGCGGAAGTAAGGCGCGGCAGAAGAGAGCAACGCGAACGGGCGCTCGTCGCCCGTTCGACGAGAAGCGGCTGCAGGCTTGCAAGACGGCGGGAATTCCCGGCGGCGCCTGTCAGCAGCAAACGAAGAAGGAAGAGTCATGCCCAAGATGAAGACGAAGAAGAGCGCCGCGAAGCGGTTCCGGGTTCGCCCCGGCGGCACCGTCAAGCGCGGCCAGGCGTTCAAGCGCCACATCCTGACGAAGAAGTCGACCAAGAACAAACGCCACCTGCGCGGCCCGGTCGCGGTCCATGAGTCCAACATGGGCCACATGGCGCAGATGCTGCCTTTCGCCGGCCTCTGATCGCCTCGTCACTGCTCAACTTCGAAGGAGATTTCCCATGCCTCGCGTCAAACGCGGCGTCACCGCGCGCGCCCGCCACAAGAAGGTCCTCGCCCTCGCCAAGGGCTTCCGCGGCCGCCGGAAGAACGTCTTTCGGATCGCCAAGGAAGCGGTCATGCGTGCCGGGCAATACGCCTATCGCGACCGCCGCACCAAGAAGCGCGTCTTCCGCCAGCTCTGGATCGCCCGCATCAACGCGGCGACCCGCGGGCTCGGCGTGACCTACAGCAAGTTCATGGCCGGCCTCAAGAAGGCGAAGATCGACATCGACCGCAAGGTCCTCGCCGACATGGCCGTGCACGATCCGGCAGGCTTCAGCCAGGTCGTCGAGAAGGTGCGTCCGCACCTGTCCTGAACTTGCCCGCGTGCCTGCGCCAGAGGGCGCAGGCCGCTCCGGCCGGCCGAGCGCCGGCCCACCTCGCTTGCAACATGTCGGATCTGCAACCGGTCGTCGACAGCGCCCTGGCGGACTTCGCCAGCGCGCGAACGCCCGCCGAGCTCGAGGACGCGAAGGCGCGCTATCTCGGCAAGTCCGGCGTTGTCACCGAGCAGCTGAAGGCGCTCGGCGCGCTGCCGGTCGAACAGAAGAAGGCGCGCGGCGCCGAGATCAACGTCGCCAAGCAGGCGATCGACGCCGCGCTCGGCGCGCGCCGCGCTGCGCTCGGCGAAGCCGAGCTCGAGCGCCAGCTCGCTGCGCAGGCGCTCGACGTCACGCTTCCCGGTCGCTCGCGTGGGCACGGCGGAATCCACCCGGTCAGCCGCGCGCTCGAGCGGATCGAGGCGATCTTCGCGTCGATGGGATTCGACGTCGCCGACGGTCCCGAGATCGAGACCGACTGGTACAGCTTCACCGCGCTCAACAACCCCGAGAACCATCCGGCGCGGTCGATGCAGGACACGTTCTACGTCGACCTCAAGGACGCCGAAGGCCGCTGGCTGAACCTGCGGCCGCACACGTCGCCGATGCAGATCCGCTACGCGCAGGCGCACGCGGCCAGGCACGCCGGCGCCGCGCGGATGCCCGACGTGCGCGTGATCGCACCGGGGCGCACCTACCGCGTCGACAACGACGCGACGCACTCGCCGATGTTCCATCAGGTCGAGGGCCTCTGGCTCGGCGAGGACGTGAGCTTCCGCGACCTGAAGGCGGTCTACCTCGACTTCATGCAGGCGTTCTTCGAGACGAGCGCGCTGAAGCTGCGCTTCCGGCCGAGCTACTTTCCGTTCACCGAGCCGAGCGCCGAGATCGACCTGATGTTCGACGACGGCCCGCTCGCCGGCCGCTGGCTCGAGGTCTCGGGCTCGGGCCAGGTCCATCCGCAGGTCGTCCGCAACATGGGCTTCGATCCCGAGCGCGTGATCGGCTTCGCGTTCGGCTCGGGGATCGACCGGCTGGCGATGCTGCGCTACGGCATCGACGACCTGCGCCTCTTCTTCGACGGCGACCTGCGGTTCCTCCGCCAGTTCGCCTGACCGCACGACGACGATGCAGTTTCCCGAGTCCTGGCTGCGCGAGTTCTGCGATCCGCCGATCGGCACCGTCGAGCTTGCCGAGCGGCTGACGATGGCCGGCCTCGAGGTCGAGGCGATGACGCGCGCCGCGCCGCCGTTTCGCGGCGTCGTCGTCGCCAAGGTGCTGTCGGTCGAGCCGCATCCGAACGCCGATCGGCTGCGCGTCTGCGCGGTCGACGTCGGCGCTGGGGTGCCGCTCTCGATCGTGTGCGGCGCGCCGAACGTGCGCGCCGGGATGAAGGCGCCGTGCGCGCTCGTCGGTGCCGAGCTGCCGCCCGCCAAGGAAGGATCGAGCGAGCCGTTTCGCATCGAGCTCGGCAAGATCCGCGGCGTCGAGAGCCGCGGCATGCTCTGCTCGGCGCGCGAGCTGAAGCTCTCCGAAGACCACGAAGGGCTGCTCGTCCTGGACCAAAACGCGGTCGTCGGCCGCGATGTGCGCGCCGAGCTTCGCCTCGACGACACGATCTTCACTCTCAAGCTCACGCCGAACCTCGGCCATGCGCTCAGCGTCTTCGGGGTCGCGCGCGAGGTCGCGGCGATCACCGGCGCGCCGCTCAAGACGCCTGCCTTCCCGAGGGCGCGCGTCGACAGCAACACGAAGCTGCCGGTCAAGGTCGAGGCGCCAGACCTCTGCGGGCGCTTTTCGGGCCGCGTGGTCACCGGCGTCGACCCGCGCGCGCAGACGCCGCGGTGGATGGTCGATCGCCTGGCACGGTGCGGTCAGCGCAGCGTCTCGCCGCTGGTCGACATTTCGAACTACGTCATGTTCGAGCTCGGCCGCCCCTCCCACATCTTCGACCTCGACAAGATCGAGAGCCGCCTGGTCGTGCGCTGGGGCCGGCCGGGGGAATCGCTCGAGCTGCTGAACGGCAGCACGGTCGAGGTCGACGAGACCGTCGGCGTCATCGCCGACGCGGCGCACGTCGAGTCGCTCGCCGGAATCATGGGCGGCGCCGCGACCGCGGTGTCGGATGCGACGCGCAACGTCTACGTCGAGGCGGCGTTCTGGTGGCCCGAAGCGGTCGCCGGACGTTCGCGGCGCTACCACTTCTCGACCGATGCGGGCCACCGCTTCGAGCGCGGCGTCGATCCG
>DASXXO010000256.1:0-17010 GCA_036503045.1 Caldimonas sp.
GCCGGATCGCTGCCGGTCGAGACCGGCTCGCGCCCGGGGTGCGATCGCAACGGCGACTACGAGCAGCGCAAGGCCTGCTGACCGAGCAACTGGCCGCGACCGCGATCACGACAACGACCGCTCCTCCATCCAGTCGACATAGAGCAGGCGCTCCGCGAACGACCACGAGCCGCTGATCTTCGCGAACGTATCGAGGTAGCGTAGCGAGGCGACCATCAACCGCCGCATCGCGCCGTCGATGGTGACGTGATGCGCCAGGCAATAAGTCTCCCGGTCGCCGGTCAACGTGAAGATGGTGCTTTGGCCGATGAAGTGCGTCGTGGCCTCGTACTTAGTTCAGTTCCGCGAAGACCGGAGCGAGCGCCTCGCGTGAGTGCAGTTCCTGCGAAGGCCGCGGTCTTTGGCGTTCATGTACACCACAAAGTGCGTGTCCTCGGTGAAGAGAGCCATCTGGCCTTTCGCATCGCGGCGATCCGCGCAATGCGCATACGCTTCGACGAGTTCCCGGATCGCGAGGCGATCCGCGGTTTCAGCGGGTGGAATCGAAACGTGGTTGCTCATGGATTGATCTCCCGGCTAGCGCTTGACGTGCGCGGGGAGGGTCGGCTTCAGCGGCCGAGGAAGATGACGGGTTCGGGCTCGACGCCGCGCTTCATCGCTTCTGCGCGCGCCGTTCGGCCTCGGCGCGCGTCTTCGGTGTTGTGCAAGGGCATGGCGAGATCGAGCAGCACCGAGTCCGCGCCCGGCACCCCGCCGGCGGCCCATGCTTTCAGCAGGGCCCGAATGGCCGCGTAGGAGCGAGTGGGGCCGTTCGAGAGCCGGGTCGCCAATTCCGATGCGGCGGTTTCCACGCCGGCCTCCGAAACGACGAATGCGGCGACACCCAGCTCGCCGGCGATCGTGCCGGACATCGGCTCGCTGAGCATGATGTATCGCGCGGCACGTGAGCGTCCTGCCCGTTCGGCGAGCCGCTGCACTCCTCCAGCGACCGGAGCGGTCCCGACCGACGGCTCGATGCAGCGGAACGAGGCATTTTCAGCAGCGACGATCAAGTCGCAGGCGAGGGTCAGCTCGAAGGCTCCGCCCCAGGCCCTGCCGCGGACGGCGCACACGGTGGGTATCTGCAGGGCTTCGATCGCGCGGTACGAGTGGTGCATCTCGCTGATGAAGGTCCGCCAGGCGTCGAACGGCTTGTCGATGAAGTCGAGGATGTCTCCGCCCTGGCTGAAGTTCGGGCCTTCGGCGCGAATGAGGAGGGCGCGGATGGTCGAATCGCTGGCTTCGTGGATCGCCTCCCTCAGTCGATCCGAGAACTCGGTGGCAATGAGGTTCAGCGGCGGATTGGCCAGCACGATGTGGCCGACGGATTCATGGCGCTCGAAGCGGACGGACTTCATCTCGTGTCTCCTGGTTGCGGGGGTGTGGCATCGGACTGACGCAGCCGCAGGGGCGAGCAGGACATTGAGCTGAGCCCACTGCCTTCTTCCATGGAAGCGAAGACAAGCTGAGGCGGTGCTTCCCGGCGCCCGGCTTTGGCTCCAGTCAGTATAACACCTTCCACGGAAGATGATAGCGACTCATGCCGGCCTTGTCGAACGCTGCGACTACCAAACGGCCATCCCTCCGTCGACCTTGATGTCGATGCCCGTCACGAACGAACTTTCATCGGAGGCGAGGAACAATGCCACATTGGCAACCTCCTCCGGTTTGCCGAGGCGGCCGACCAATGTCTTGCCGAGCATGGAGTCGGCCCATTCCTTGTCCTTGAGCTGCTCGGCCGTCTGGCGTGTCTCGATAACGCCGGGCGAGATCGAATTGACGCGCATGCCGTGCGCGCGGCCCTCCATCGCCAATTGCCTGGTCATGCCGACGATGCCCATCTTGGCGGTCGCGTGAGCAAGGCCGCCGAGGGTGCGGAACACGCGCCAGCCGGTCAGCGACGCGTTGTTGACGATGGTTCCGCCGCTGCGTTTCAGGTGCGGCCAGGCTGCCTGGGTCAGGAAGAAGACGAGGTCAACCTCCTCGCGCGTGTTCTGGTGCCACTCTTGCTCGGTGATGTCCTCGATCCAGTTGAAATGGGCCATCGCCGCATTGTTGAAGAGCACATCGATCCGGCCATGCTCCCCGACGGCGAAATCGACGAGCTTGCGGCAGTCGGCCATCGTCGTGAGATCGACAGGATGGAGCGAGACCATCCGCCCCCCGGCCAGCCGGACGAGATCGACCGTCTCCTGCGCTGCGGTCGGCTGAGCGTCGCAGCCGACGACCAGCGCACCTTCTTCCGCGAAGCGCAGGGAAGCCGCGCGTCCAATGCTGCCGCCGCTGCCCGTGATGACGCAAACCTTGTCTTGAAGTCGTCCAGTCACGGTATGTCTCCACGCTTTCAATCAATCCGGGGATTGCTTCGGTTGATGGATGAGTGAAATCCCATTCGGCCGTCTAGTGGCACGGTCGATCGGGAACTAGATTTACTTCCGATCTCCACCCACCCCGACCTTCACCCGCAAAGGATTGAACCATGTCCACCAGCACCACGCAGATCCCGATCAACACGTCGATCCGTTCGGACGACGGCTCGGCCCTGCGCAGTGCGGTCGAACTATCCGGTCGAATTCTTTTGGCCGTGTTGTTCCTCTTGTCCGGTATCAGCAAGGTCGGCGCATACGCAGCCACGGCCGGATACATGGCGTCGGTCGGTGTTCCGGGCGCGCTGCTGCCGTTCGTCATCCTGACGGAAGTGCTCGGCGCGATCGCAATCATTGTTGGCTGGAAGGTTCGCGTCGTCTCGGCCTTGCTGGCGGGCTTCACGCTGCTGACGGCTCTCATCTTCCACAACAACTTCGGGGACCAGATTCAAATGATCATGTTCCTGAAGAACGTTTCCATCGCCGGCGCCTTCCTGATGCTCGTGGCGAACGGCGCAGGTCGCTACAGCCTGGACGCCCGCAGCGCCGAGTCCAAGTAGAAGCACTAGGCCTTCTTCCGGTTTCTACGCGCCCCTGCACGACGCTGCGAAAGCTGCTCTCTTACTGAAGGCTCAACACCATGAAACTGCTCCACATTGACTCCAGCATCCTCGGCGAAGGCTCTGTAAGCCGCCAATTGACGGCAAAGCTCGTCTCGGCAGCGCGCGCCAAGCACGGTGGCGTGCAGGTCACGTATCGGGACCTGGTCGCTCAGCCGGTCGGTCACCTGACGGGTGCGCATCTCGCGGCGGCGCACGGCGTGAAGCCAGAGTCCCCCACGCTCCAGCAGGATGTGCAAGCCGGCCAGAGCGACCTGGACACGTTCCTGGCCGCCGATGTGATCGTCGTCGGGGCGCCGATGTACAACTTCGGCATTCCCAGCCAACTGAAGGCTTGGATCGACCGCATCGCCGTGGCGGGCAAGACGTTCCGCTACACGGACAAGGGCCCCGAAGGACTCGCGGGGGGAAAGAAGGTGTTCGTCGTGTCGTCGCGCGGGGGCTTCTATGGCAGCGAGACTCCGGCCGCTATGCTGGATCATCAAGAGACCTACCTGCGGGGACTTTTCGGCTTCCTTGGGGTCACCGACATCCAGTTCATCCGTGCCGAAGGCCTGGCGGTAGGCGATGACCACCGCACCAAGGCCTTGAACAATGCTCACGACGAGATCGCCGCAGCATTCGCCTAAGATCCGCAATGCTGCTGCCGCGTCGCTCCGAAGGTGCGGAGTCCTGGCAGCCTTCCCCGCGGTCCACGGTCTCGGCCGTGGCACTCGCCCGGAGGCGAGACATGGTCGATCTCAACGACGTCGCCCTGTTCGTGCAGGCGGTCAAGGCCGGGAGCTTTGCAGAGGCCGCGCGACGCGCAGGCATGCCTTCCAACACGACCAGCCGCCGCATCCAGCAGCTCGAGGAACAACTCGGGCTGCGTCTGTTTCACCGATCGACGCGACGGCTGTCGCTGACCGACGCCGGCGAGGCCTTCTACGCACGCTGCGCCGATCACGTCGATGCGCTGTCCGAGGCCGCGGCCGAGCTGGCCGAAGGAAGCCAGGTGCCGAGTGGAAAGGTTCGAGTCGCGGCGACTGCGGACTTCTTCAACTTTTTCCGGATGGACTGGGTGACCGAGTTCCTCGTCGAGCATCCGAAGGTTCGCCTCGAGTTCATGCTGAACGATGCTCGCGCCGATCTTGTGGCTGAAGGCATCGATGTGGCCATTCGAGCGGGAAAGGTCACCGAGCCAACTCTGGTGGCGCGCCGGATCGGCAGCAGCCGCGCGTGCATGGTGGCAAGCCCTTCGTATCTGGCAAAGCGAGGCATCCCCCTGTCGCTGGATGACCTGGCTGTGCACGATTGCCTCGCACTGCCGCCGGCGTCAGGGCGGACGGTCTGGCGTCTGGACGGCCCGGAGGGTCCGACCGAAGTGCAAGTCAATGGGCGGTTCTATGCCAACGCGGCACAGGCCCTGCTGAAGGCGTCCGTGGCCGGTCTCGGGATCGCCCTGCTGCCCGAGATCGTCACATCACCACAGGTGCGCGACGGCCACCTGGTGGAGGTCCTGCCCGAGCATGGCGTCAAAGGGCTGGACCTTTACCTCGTCTATCTGAGTCGGCGGCAGCTGCCGCGTGCCGTCAGTGTCTTTGTCGAGTTTGCGATGAAGAAAATGGTCGTGGCGGGACTGGTCGGCCCCTCCGCTTCCGAAAAGCCGCGCCCCCTGCAGAACGCCTGACACGCCTGTAGCTGTCGCGGTTTGCCGGGGCGACGACGGGTTGCGTTCCAGTACTCGGGGTGCAGCACTCGGACGATGACCTGCCTCAGGGAAGCAAGCAATGGCGATTGGTTCCGGAGTTGGTGCCAGCGCAAGGCGAGCCGCTTCTTCACAAACACTTCAACTCATCCTTTGAGCAAACCACCTTGGAGGAGGAGCTTGCAAAGCTCGGCGCAACGCACCTCGTGCTGGCTGGGGCAGCAACGAACTGGTGCATCCGTGCAACTGCATACGGCGCGCTCGATCGCGGCTACGACGTCACGCTGGTCAAGGATGCGCACACCACAGAAACGATGGAGCTCGGCGATGGAGTGAAGATCGAAGCGGCCAACGTCATACAGGAACTCAACATTGCAATGACCCGGCTGTCCTATCCTGGCCGTAAGAACGGCGCGGCAACAGCGGAAGAGGTCAACTTTGGTAGGCCTGGCGGCGGGCAATAGGTCGCGTTTAGCCCGTGGGCGCCCCGCAGGCCAACGCAGCCACTATTCGGAGTCTAAGAATGCAGCAGTCTCCAGCAACGCAAGCAGTCGCCTCTGCAACGATCGCGCTCTTGGTTTTCGCCCTCTGTGTCGGCGCATTTATGCCACCCTTCGTCGAGGGTACCGTCAGCTCGATTCCACTGACCGTCGCGTTCGGCATAGCGATTGCGGTCAGTTTCGTGCTCCACGTTGCTTTTGTCGGCATCGCCGCACACCGGGCCAATCGGTCCGCGGCACTCTGGCTGTTCTTACCGTCCTTCTATTTCCGGTCGGGTCAATCGTCGGGCTCATTCAGTTCGAGTGGTTCAGTCACCAAAGCAACCGTGGCACAGCAGAGCGCAGTGCCTGACCCCTTCGAGGGGACGTCCTCCGGCAAGCTTCGCTTGCCTGCGGCCGCTGCTCATGTCGAACGTCAGGCAACGCGAGTGCCGCTCCACGCCTTGTCGGGCGCGCTCCAGTACGATCGCCACTACGAGCACCGCTAGAGGCACGCACATGGCGACCATCGAATCCGGGACCGGGATCGTCACGCACATCAACGTATTCACGGTTGAACCCGATAAGCAGCAGGAACTCATCACGTCCCTCACCGAGACGGTCAACGGAGCGAGGAACGTCGAGGCTGGATCTCCGCTGCAATCCACCGTAGCTTCGACGGCACGCAGGTGGTGAATTACCTGCAGTTTGAAAGCCATGCCGCCGCTCAGGCGGTCACCAGGAACCTTCTCGTGCGAGGGCTTATCCAGCGGAGCACTGCCCTCGCAACGGTCGCGCCCGGCCAGTACGAGGTCGTGCATGCGTTAGAAAAAGACGGTGTCAGCGGCAGCTAGGTGTTCTTGGTGGCGCGCCGGCGTGTCGCCTACCCTCTCCATCGAGCGATTCCAAAGGCCGCTTCGCGCCCATGGCCCGCCGGTCCTGTCGAACGTTTAGGCTTCGAACATTGCATCGCGCGCCCTGAATACTCGGAGCTCCTATGAATCGGTTGAAGATCTACTCCGGTCCGCTAAGCATGTTTGGTGCGAAGGTTGAGATCGCCGCGCGCGAGAAGGGAGTCGAATTTGATCTAGTGATGGTGCCGTTCGACTTTGAACGCGGCTATGCACCAAAGGATCCCGAAGTGCTGCGCATCAATCCCAAACATCAAGTGCCAGTCCTCGTTGACGGCAACGTCCAGATCTTTGATTCCACGCAGATATTCGAGTACCTGGAAGATCGCTGGCCGGAACCGCCACTTTGGCCTCGTTCCGTTGCCGCGCGAGCGGAGGCGCGGAAACTAGAGCTCTATTCCGACGAAGTTTTCTTTCCTCATGTCATTCGACTGATGGGCCTACGCGGAAATCCCGATCCAGTTGACGCGCCTGAATGGAAAAAGGCAAGAGCAGAAATTGAGACGCACTACATTTTGCTGAACCAGCTGCTCCGAGATCGTGAGTACATAGTGGATCGATTCAGCTACGCTGACATCGCGTTCTACATGGCGCAATTCTTTGCGGCGCGTCACACTGTACCGATGACTTCGGAGCATTCGAATCTACTCGCATGGCGAGAGCGCATGATTGGTCGGCCAGCAGTTAGGACGGTAGTCATAGCGATGGCGGGCTATCTCCGCAGTGAGGGCCGGGCGGTCCCGGAGCTTGGTGGCCGAGCTGAATAGAGCGAGTGAGCCCAGTCGCAGGCGCGTACGGCGGCGACCGCCTGCCATGGGTAGCGCACGACCACGAATCGAATTTCGACACGCTCGCGGGCGTGCCGTGGCAAGTTCACGTCTATGGGAAGGCGAACAGCCCAGCCCGCGCCTGGTGCGAGAGGCATGGCGTTCCACTTCGTGTCTTTGATCGGGCCGAATATCAAGCCGAGTCGGGACTGACCCGCGACGCGTTGTATCGGCTCCGTCCAGATACCTATGTCGATCCCGCCAGGGGGGCCGGATCCGCGGACGCGCTCGACGCATACTTCCGCGAGCGAGGTCTGGTGCTGGCTCACGTTCTCCAAGAAGGATAGGGGTCGACGCCCTTCGCGCAGCGCTCGGGCTTCATCCCGTGACGGGCGTACCCGGGCTGCAAACCGCGTTGGTAGGCAATCGGCGCGCATGCGGTAGCGAAGGCGCGGGCCGGGCTGAACCCACCTCCGAGCGACGAAGCGCGCACGGCCGTCCAGCGGTTGAATGGAGCCTTGAAAGCGACGCTTGCGGCGTGCAATACCGTCGACGGAGAGGGTACTCGCGAGCGCCTCGCGTCAGTCGACGGGCACGAGCGCGGCGCCGGGGAAGCACGCGAACGCCGTCGCGAGGGCGATGCGGCCCCCTTCGACGACGACGATGCCGTCGTCGAGGACGTTGCGCAGGCGCGTGCCGTCAGCGAGATCGACCGAGACGTGGGTATCGCCCCAGACGGCGTCGCCGCACGGCAGCCGCCCCGGCTGCCCGAGCAGTCGCCCGAGCAGGCGGGCGACGACGACCACCAGCGCGCTGCCGCCGCCGCGGCGTGCGAACGCGACCACGTGCGCGGCACGCTCGCCGCCAGCGCCGAGGGCGCGGTAGTCGCCCTCACGAAAGAGCGCGGCGTTCGCGCTGCGCAAGGCGAGCAGCCGCCAGCCGATCCACAACTTGGCTCGGCCGTCGTGCGGCGTCTGCACGAGCTCGCCGGCGCGCCGGGGATCGAGAGCCTCGAGCTCGGCGAGCGAGCGCGACAGCGCCGCGTAGTCGACCGACTGTCGATTGTCCGGGTCGACGAGCGTCAGTTTGACCACCTCGTGGCCCTGGTAGATGTCGGGAACGCCGGGCGACGTGAACTGGACAAGCGCCGTGCCAAGGCTGCTGAACGCGCCGAACCAGGCCAGTGCATTCGCCTGCACGACGAGGTCGTCGAGGAATAGGTTGGGCACCAGCCGCCCGAGCAGGCCCTCGACGAAGCCGCGCAGCGCCGCCTCGTACTCCGCGTCGGGAGCGATCCAGCTGGTGCGCAGCTTCGCCTCGCGTACTGCTTTCAGCATGTAGGCAGCGATCCGCTCGCGGTAGGGCGCGAGCGTCGTCGCGTCGAGGCCGCCGACCGGCAGTGTTCCGAGCAGGGTCTGGTAGAGCAGGTATTCGTCGGCCCGCGACGGCGCCGTCGTGCCCGCCTCCTGACGACGGTGGCCGCGGTTCATGCGCGACCAGCGTCTGAGCAGCAGGCGCCATGCGGCCGCCATCTCCGAGAGCGCGTCGATCCGGCAGCGGACATCGGCGGATCGCTTGTGATCGTGCGTCGACGTCGCGATCAGCGTGTGCGGCCAGCGCGCCGCACGATCCGCGCTCGCGCCATGGAACGCGCGCACCGAGATGCCGAAGCGCGCCGGATCGCCGCCGACCTCGTTCAGCGAGCCGAGTCGCACGTAGCGATAGAACGCCGTGTCCTCGACGCCTTTGGCTGCCACGGGCGCGCTGTACTGCTGGAAGCGCGCCGCCCAGTCGAGGGCGCGCCGGCCGAGCGCCTCGGGCGCGTCGGCGCCGACCTCGCCGAGCATCGCTCGGCGCACGAAGTCGAACACCGAGACGTCGGCGGCGCGGCTGCGTCGACGCGCCTGCGCGACTGCCCACTCGATGTAGCGGCGGTCCTGCGCCGACGGCGCCGCGATGATGTAGGTGCGATAGACCGGCAGGCACGCGGTGACCTCGGCGAGCGCGTCGCGCAGGCTGTTGAAGGTGAGGTCGCGCGTACGGCGATCGGCGCGCGCGATGCGCAGCAGCTCGCTCGCCAGGACCGTGAGCTCCGACGCGAGGGCGTTGCGCATGACCGCGCGCTTGCCCTCGTAGGCGTGCTCGTCGAAGCCGCGCCCATCGGCGGCGAAGCTGCGCCAGACGCGGTCGAAGCGCGCTTCGGCGGCCGGGTCGACGAACAGGCCGTTGGCGAGCGATGCGAAACGGTAGCCGGTCGTGCCGTGCACCGACCAGGTCTCGGGCACGTCCTCGTGCGAGGCGACGATCTTCTCCGCGACCAGGTAGAGCGGCCGGGCCGGCCGCTCGCCCGGCGCTTCCGGCAGCGTCAGGCCGATCCGGCGTGCGTAGCCCTGCTGCAGGCGCAGGAAATACTGCGCCGGGTCGCGCAGCCCGTCCGGGTGGTCGATCCGCAGCCCGTCGGCGTCGCCGGCGGCGGCGAGCTCGAGCGCGAGCCCCTGCGTCGCCTCGAAAACGGCGCGGCTTTCCATGCGCAACGCGGCCAGCGAATTGATGTCGAAGAAGCGCCGGTAGTTGATCTCGTCGCTGGCGACGCGCCAGTTGGCGAGGCGCCACGCCTGCGCCTCGAGCAGCTCGTGCAGCGCCTCGGGCTCGCTCGCCCGTTCGAGCACTTCGTCCAGCGCTGCACGCGCGCCGGAGTCGTCGACGACGAGCGCGGCCAGGCGCGCCTTGGCCGCCGCCTTCGCCGCGACGCGACCGGCTCCGTCGTCGTAGTCCAGAGTCGCCGTTGCCGCCAGCCGGCGAAATTCGCCGGCGATGTCGTCGAGCGCGTGACGCCGCTCTGGGTCGCCCACCGCCATGCGGTCGAGCAACGCGGCGTACGTCGCGAGCGCGACCGGGAAGCAGTGCTCGTGATAGCGCACCGCGATGCTGCCCGGCCCGGGCTCGAACGACAGGCGGAGCTCGCCGCCCTCGAGCACGTCGCCGTACGGCGCGCCGAGCACCGGCAGCAGCACTTTGCCGTCGAGCGCGCTGTCGAGCGGATGCCAGTCGATATCGAAATGGCGCGCGTAGAGCGACGCCTCGCCTTCCTCGAGGACGTCGGCCCACCAGGCGTTGTCGGCGCCGGCGACGCCCATGTGGTTCGGCACGAGGTCTAGCAGCAAGCCGAGCCGGTTCGCGCGCAGCGCCTCGACGAAGCGGGCGAAGCCCGCAGGACCGCCGAGCTCTTCGCTGATCTCGTCGTGGGCGACGACGTCGTAGCCGTGCAGGCTGCCGGCGCGGGCGCGCGTGATCGGCGAGCAGTAGACGTGGCTCACGCCGAGCCGCGCGAGATACGGCAGCGCGCGCGTCGCATCGGCGAACGTGAAGTCGTGGTGCAGTTGCAGGCGATACGTTGCGCGCGGGATGCGCGCCACGACCGGCGATCGGGTGCTCCGTGGCGGACCCGGCCGCAGCCGGGCGAGTGATGCCGCGAGGGCGGTGATGCGCTCGTCCGCGGACATCGCGTCGAGACCGGCGCCGAGCTTGCGGCGCCAGTTCGGCTGCTCGACCGTCGTTCCCGGTACGTTCGCCTGCTCGCGCATGCCGAGCACGTCCTCGAGCTGCAGCATCATCACGGCAGACGGCGCCGCCGCGAGCGTGCGGTGGATGGTCGCCGCGAGCTCCGGCGTCATCGGTCGGTCCGGGTCGGCATCGCGCGCGGTTCTCGGCCCGGCCTTGCGGACCATGGCGAGCAGGCGGCGGCGATCCTCGGCGCGCCGGGCGGCGAACGCCTCGCGGCCGGCATCGTCGAGCAAGCCAAGCTCGTGCCGCAAGGCGATGTCGTGGCCGTCCCACCAGCCGGCGAGCGTCGGCAGGTCGTGCGTCGAGACGGCGACCAGCGCGTCGCGCGGATACGCGCGCGGCAGCTTGAACTCGCCCTGCGCGTCGCGCTCGAAATAGAGCAGCCGGTACGACAGGATTCCGCGCTCGAGGAGGTGCGAGCGCATGCCGTCGGGCACCGTGCCGAGGTCCTCGCCGATCACCATGCAGCGGTTGCGGTGGCTCTCGAGGGCGACGATCGCGAGCAGTTCGTCCGCGCGGTAGTGGACGTAGGCGCCGTCCTTCGCGCTCCTTCCCGGCGGGATCCAGAACAGGCGCATCAGGCCCATGACGTGGTCGATGCGCAGCGCGCCGGCGTGCCGCATGTTGGCGCGCAGCGCCTCGACGACGATGCGGTAGCCGGTCGCCCGCAGTCGATCGGGCCTGAGCGGCGGCAGGCCCCAGGCTTGGCCTTCGCGATTGAAATCGTCGGGGGGCGCGCCGATGCTCGCGCCGAGCGCATAGGTCGCCGCGTGCGACCAGGCATCGGCGCCGCCGCGGTCGACCGAGACGGCGAGGTCGAGATAGAGGCCGACCGGCATGCCCCGCTCGTCCGCGACCTTCTGCGCGCGGGCGAGCTGCGCATCGGCGATCCACTGCAGGTACTCGTAGAACTCGATCTCGGTGAGCTGCGCCCGTGCGTCCTCGGCGACGCGGGCCGATGCCGGATCGCGCCAGCCCTCGGGCCAGACCGGCCAGCCCCACACCGCGGCGTCGGCGGAGTGGAAGCGCGCCTGCAAGGCCTCGAACTGCGCGAACCGGCGCAGCCCGGCGCCGCCTTCGCGCTGGAAGGCGCGAAAGGCGAGCGCGCGCGCGTCGTTCCTGGCGAGCGCGCCAGCGCGAAAGCTCTCGTAGAGGAGCGCCAGCACCTGCTGCTTGGCTGCAGCGACGCCGGGGTAGTCGACGAGCTCGCTCGCGCGCAGCCGCTCGAGCCGGTGCTGGAACGCCGCCGAGCGCACGAGGCGCTGCGCCGCTGCGCAGCCGCGCAATTCGGCGACTGCTTCGACGTCGATGTAGATCGGATTCAGCCGCTGTCGCGACGAAGGGCTGTACGGGCTGACGTGCGCCGGGTTGTGGCCGAAGAGCGCGTGCAGCGGATTGAGGCCGACGATGCCTGCGCCGCGCGCGCCCCATTGCTCGACCAGACGGGCGAGATCGCCGAAATCACCGATGCCCCAGTTCTCGTCGGAGCGCAGCGCGTACAACTGCACGGCCGGGCCGAAGACGCGGCCGTCGTCGGCGAGGGCCGGCGGCCGCCAGCATCTGCGCGGTGCCGCGATCACCAGCGCCTCGCCGGGCACGCCGTCGACGCGCAGGCGGTGGTAGCCCGCCGGCAAGGCGATGCCGGGACAGAACAGGCATTCGACGACGTCGAGGTCGGCGCGCTCCGGACGGGAACGGACGGCGAGCGCGGCGGCGTCGCATTCGCCCTGATGGCGCGCGCCGTCTTCCTGCGCGACCGTCCACGCGAGCCGTCGGGCGCGCAGGGCAGCCGGGATCCTGAGCGCGAACGTCGCGCCCGCGTCGTCGGCGTCGATCGCCGCGAACGGCGGCAGTGCTTCGTGCCAGTGCGCCTCGTCCGCCGCGCGGTCGGCGGCGGCGACGGCCGCCCCGCTCGTGGCGTCGACATCGAACGCCGCGAGCAGCGCGATCAGGTTGGCGTCGGGCACGCCATGGCGGGTTCCCCAGATGTCGTCGTACTCGGTGGCGATGCCGTAGCGGCGGCACAGCTGCTCGAGCGCGGCGCGCGCTTCAGCCAAGGTCGGCCTGCTCGAGCGAGACCGCGGCGCCGCCGCCCGCGAGCCGCCAGCCGCGGCCGTCGATGTCGGCGCCGCCGAGCCGGTAGATCTGCACGCCGGGCGGCGCCGCGTCGACCTCGATCGCCGCAGTGCCGAAGTTGGCCCACAGGTGCCAGCGCGCGCCGTCGCCGAGGGTCCAGCGCACCCGCAGCAGCGCGCGCCCGGCGCTGTAGTCGCCGCCGCGCATCGTCTCCGACAGGCGAGGGACGAGATGGCGCCGGCGCAGCGCAAGCAGCTCGCGGACCTGTGCCCTTCGCCGCCCGTGCGGCTCCTCGTCGCGTTCGCTCCAGCGCAGCTTCGAGGCGTCGAAGGTCGTCCCGGCGTTCGGGTCGGGGATGCGCGCGCGCGTCCGCGGATCGCTGAACGCGGGGAAGCGGGCGAACTCGGCGCGCCGCCCCTGGGTGACCGCGGCCGCGAGCTCGCCGGCGAAGTCACAGAAGAAGGAGAACGGCGTCGACGCCTCGAATTCCTCGCCCATGAAGAGCATCGGCACGTGCGGTGCCAGCAGCAGGCACGCGTAGGCAGCATCGAGCAGCGTGCGGTCGGCGAGCATGGCGATGCGCTCGCCGAACGCGCGATTGCCGACCTGGTCGTGCGTCTGCAGCGACGAGACGAAGGCGACCGGCGGCAGCGCTGCGCTCGGCTCGCCGCGTGCCGCGCCGTCGCGATACGCCGACGCCTGTCCCTGGTAGGCGAAGCCCTCGGCGAGCGCGCGGCCCAGCTTGTCGAGCGGATCGGCGGCGAAGTCGGCGTAGTAGCCGTCGCGCTCGCCGGTCAGCAGCACATGCGCGGCGTGATGGAAGTCGTCGTTCCACTGGGCGCTCGCCGCGAGCGGCACGCCGACGCGGTCGCGGCCGAGCAGGGCAGCCCCGTTGGCGTCGTTCTCGACGATGACGTGGACCTGCCGCGCACGGCCCGGTCCGTCGCGCAGCGCGGCGCAGATCTCCCGCACGATCGGCTCGGCCGAGTCGTCGCGGATCGTGTGGATCGCGTCCATGCGCAGGCCGTCGGCGTGGAACTCCTCGACCCAGTACAGGGCGTTGTGGACGAAGAAGTCGCGCACGGTGCGCGCCCGGTCGCCGTCGAAGTTGATCGCCGCGCCCCACGGCGTCGCGTGCGCCGGGTTGAAGAACTCGGGGCAGTAGGCGTGCAGGTAGTTGCCGTCGGGGCCGAAGTGGTTGTAGACGACGTCGACGAACACCATCAGGCCGAGCCCGTGCGCGCTGTCGACGAGCGCCTTGAGCTCGTCGGGCGTGCCGTACGAGGCGTCGGGCGCAAAGGGCAGGACGCCGTCGTAGCCCCAGTTGCGGCGACCGGGGAAATCGGCGACCGGCATCAGCTCGATCGCGGTGATGCCGAGCTCGGCGAGTGCCGGCAGGCGCGCCGCGGCGGCGGCGAACGTTCCCTCGGCGGTCAAGGTGCCGACGTGCAGCTCGTAGATCACCGCCTCGCGCCAGGGCCGTCCGCGCCACGCGCGATCGCGCCAGCGATAGGCGCGCGGGTCGACGACGGCGCTCGCCGCATGGACGTCGTCGGGATTGCAGCGCGCTGCCGGGTCGGGAACGGCCAGGCCGTGGGCGACGCGGAACCGGTAGCGATCGCCGGCGCCGGCGTGCGCCACATGCAGCGTGTGCCAGCCGTCCGCGGCGCGCTGCAACGGCAGCGCCGCCGCGACCGCGTGCGCCGGTGCGGCGCGGTCGAGCAGCTCGAGGACCACGGCGCCGGCGCTCGGCGCCCAGAGCGCGAAGCGGACGCCGCCGCCGGCCTGGACGGCGGCGCCGAAGGGCATGTCGTGCGCGCTCGTCATGGCGGCGGCCGCGTGCGGCGCAGCAGCGCCAGGGATCTGCCCTGCAGCGGGTAGCTTTGCGCCGCCCAGATGCGGTCCTGCGCGTCCACGGTACCGGGCTCCTCGGCCGTGTCGACGACGAGCCGCCATTGCGGTTCGAAACCGTGCGGCAGAACGATCTCGACAGGCTCGTGGTGGGCATTGACGAGAAGCAGGAAGTCGTCGTCGAACAGCCGCTCGCCGCGCGGGCCGCGCTCGGCGATGCCGTGGCCGGAGACGAACATCGCCAGGGCGCGGAGCGTCGCCCAGTCGTCGACCTGCATCTCGCTGCCGTCGGGCTTCATCCAGCTGATGTCGCGGATCGGGTCGCCTTCGATCGGCTGGCCGGTGAAGAAATTGCGTCGGCGAAAGGTCGGGTGGTCGCGGCGCAGCGCGATCAGGCGGCTGACGAACGCGAACAGCGCAGCGCGCTCCGGCGTCTCAATCCAGTCGGTCCAGCCGGTCTCGTTGTCCTGGCAGTACACGTTGTTGTTGCCGGCCTGCGAGTTGCCACGCTCGTCGCCGGCGAGCAGCATCGGCACCCCGGTCGAGAGTAGCAGCGTGGCCAGAAAGTTGCGCTTCTGCCGCTCGCGCAGCGCGTTGACGGCGGGGTCGTCGGACGGCCCTTCCGCGCCGCAGTTCCACGACAGGTTGCGGTCGCTGCCGTCGCGGTTGTCCTCGCCGTTCGCTTCGTTGTGCTTCGTGTTGTACGAGACGAGGTCGTGCAGGGTGAAGCCGTCGTGCGCGGTGACGAAGTTGATGCTGGCGCTCGGCCGCTTGCCCGACCACTCGTATAGGTCCTGCGAGCCGGTGAGGCGCTGCGCCACGTCGCCGAGGCGGCCGTCGTCGCCTCTCCAGAAGCCGCGCAGGCCGTCGCGGTAGCGGTCGTTCCAGTCGGCCCAGCCGGGCGGGAACTTTCCCACCATGTAGCCGCCCTGGCCGAGGTCCCACGGCTCGGCAATCAGCTTCACGCTGTTGAGCATGGGGTCCTGGCCGATCGCGTCGAAGAAGCCGCCGAAGTCCTCGACTTTGCCGTCCTCGCGCGCCAGCGCCGGCGCGAGGTCGAAGCGAAAGCCGTCGACATGCATCTCCTCGACCCAGTAGCGCAGCGAATCCATGACCAGCTCGAGCGCGCGCGGATGCTCGAGGTTGACGGTGTTGCCGCAGCCCGTGTAGTCGTCGTAGTAGCGCGGCTGCTCGCGGTTGATCGTGTAGTAGGAGGCGTTGTCGACGCCGCGCATCGACAGCGTCGGTCCGAGGTGGTTGCCTTCGCAGGTGTGGTTGTAGACGACGTCGAGCAGCACCTCGATGCCGGCCGAATGCAGCACTTTGACCATCGTCTTGAACTCCTTCACCTTTGCCGACGCGCAGTAGCGCATCTCGGGCGCGAAGAAGGCGAGCGTGTTGTAGCCCCAGTAGTTGCGCAGGCCCTTCTCGACCAGCTGGCGGTCGTTGATGAACGCGTGGACCGGCAGCAGCTCGACCGTGGTCACGCCGAGCCGCTTCAGGTAGTCGACGACCGGTGCACAGCTCAGGCCCGCGTAGGTGCCGCGCAGCGCCTCGGGAACCGCCGGATGCGTCATCGTGAAGCCGCGGACGTGCATCTCGTAAATCACCATGTCCTGCCAGGGGATCGCGGGGCTGCGGTCCGTGCCCCACGTGAACGCCCCCTCGAGGACGCGGCACTTGGGCATGAACGGCGCGCTGTCGCGCCGGTCGAACGAGAGGTCGGTGCGCCTGCTGCCGACCGTGTAGCCGTAGAGCGCGTCGCTCCAGCGCAGCGCGCCGACCAGATCCCTGGCGTAGGGATCGACGAGCAGCTTGCAGGCGTTGAAGCGGTGTCCTTCCTCGGGTCGGTACGGCCCGTGCACGCGATAGCCGTAGGCCAGGCCGGGGCGCGCTTGCGGCAGGTAGCAGTGCCAGACGTCGTCGGTCCGCTCGCGCAACGCGATCCGCTGGCGCTCGCGACGGCCGCGCTCGTCGAACAGGCACAGCTCGACACCGTCGGCATGGCGCGAGACGAGCGCGAAGTTGACTCCCTCGCCGTCCCAGGACGCACCGCGCGGGTAGGGCTTCCCGGGCCACACTGCACTGATCATCTCGTTCGCATCCATCGGGGCTCCGGCGGTCGCGCCGCCGTCGGAGGTGCCGGCCCACGGCCGGCGCTTGGTCAGCCCTCGTCGAGCGGGGTCTTGATCTTCTTCTTGTGCGGCCACCACTCTTCGATGCGCTCCGCCGCCCAGTCCTTGCCGCCGAGACCGAACGCGAGGGCGAGGGCGAAGACGACGCCGCCGAGGATCACCAGGAAGCTCTGGCGGACGATGTCGCCGCCCACGTTGATCTGGTCGAGCGCGATCAGGATCACGAAGACCATGATCGCGTACTGGGCGAGCTTGCCGAAGAAGGCGGCGTCCTGCAGCTTGATGTTGCGGCTGTAGGTCGTGACGGTGTCGCCGATGAAGCGCGCGAAGTACGACCCGAAGGCGATCACCAGCAGCGCGACGAATACCTTCGGCACGAACCAGACGACGCGGCCGAGCAGGTCGGTGATGTAGGTGAGGCCGAGGCCGTTGAAGGCGATCAGGAGCGCCGCGAGGATCACCAGCCAGTAGACGAGCCAGCCGAAGATCGTCGTCGTGTCGCCTGTGACCCCGCC
>DASXXO010000257.1:0-2502 GCA_036503045.1 Caldimonas sp.
CGTGCTGGGTCAGTGGCGAAATCGCGAGCTTCTCGCGCGCCGCGAGCGGCCATTGCTACTTCACGCTCAAGGACGCGGGCAACTCCGCATCGCTGCGCTGCGCGATGTTCCGGCGGGCCGCGTCGCTGCTCGACTTCAGCCCGCCCGACGGTCAGCGGGTCGAGTTGCGCGGCAGGCTCGGCGTCTACGAACCGCGCGGCGAGCTCCAGTTCGTCGCCGAGGCGATGCGCTCCGCCGGCCCGGGCGCGCTGTACGAGCGCTTCCTTCGCCTGCGTGCGCGCCTCGAAGCCGAGGGGTTGTTCGATCCTGCGCTGAAGCGCCCGCTGCCGGCGCACCCGCGCGCGATCGGTGTCGTCACCTCGCTCGCTGGCGCGGCGCTGCACGACGTCGCGACGACGCTCGCGCGCCGCTCGCCGCACGTCCGGGTCGTCGTCTATCCGAGCCTGGTCCAGGGCATCGACGCGCCGGCGGCCCTGTGCGCCGCGCTCAGGCTCGCGGGAGAGCGCCGCGAGGTCGACGTGCTCGTCGTCTGCCGCGGCGGCGGCTCGCTCGAGGATCTCTGGGCTTTCAACGACGAGCGCGTCGTCCGTGCCGTGCGCGCGGCGCCGATGCAGGTCGTGAGCGGCGTCGGCCACGAGACCGACGTGACGCTCGTCGACCTCGCCGCCGACCTGCGCGCCGCGACGCCGACCGCCGCCGCCGAGCTCGTGGCGCCCGCCAGCGCGGCGCAGCACGGCGTTCTGCGCAACCTCGAGCTCGCGCTGACGCGGCGCACGCGCGCCACGCTCGAGACCGAAGCGCAGCGCCTCGATCGGCTGGCGCTGCGCCTGGCGCGCCCGGCCGAGGTCGTTGCGCGGCGCGCCCACGTCCTCGCGCTGCTCGAGCAGCGCCTGGCGAGCGCGCCCGCGCGCGCCCTCGCCGCAGGGAGCGCGCGCGTCGAGGCTCAGGCCGGGCGCTTGCGCCACGCCCTCGAGATCGCGCGCTCGCGCATCGCCGCGCGCGTCGACGCCGCGGCCGCGCGGCTGCAGGCGGTGGCGCCCGCGCGCGCCCTCGCCGCAGGGGGCGCGCGCGTGGAGGCTCTGGCCGGGCGCTTGCGCCACGCCCTCGAGATCGCGCGCTCGCGCGTCGCCGCGCGCGTCGACGCCGCGGCCGTGCGGCTGCAGGCGGTCGATCCGCAGCAGGTGCTCGCGCGCGGCTACGCGCTCCTCGCGGACCGCGAGGGCACGCCGATCACTTCGGTCGCCAGGCTCTCCCTCGGTGCGACCGTCTCGGCGCGCCTCGCCGACGGCACCGCCGAGCTCACGACGCTCGCGGTCGAGCCCGCGTCGCGCTGAGCGCGACAGCACTGCGGGTATAGGGGAGCTGCCACAATCGACCGACGAACCACCGCCCGTCAAGAGGACCTTCATGGAACACACCTTGCCCCCGCTTCCCTATGCCAAGGACGCGCTCGCGCCGCACCTGAGCCAGGAAACGCTCGAGTACCACTACGGCAAGCACCACAAGGCGTACGTCGACAACCTCAACAACCTGCAGAAGGGCACCGAGTTCGAGTCGATGGCGCTCGCGGACATCGTCAAGAAGGCGACCGGTGCGGTCTACAACAACGCGGCGCAGATCTGGAACCACACGTTCTTCTGGAGCTGCATGAAGCCGGGTGGCGGCGGCGAGCCGAAGGGCGCGCTCGCCGAGAAGATCAAGGCGAAGTGGGGCGGCACCCCGGCGTTCAAGGAGGCGTTCGTCAAGAGCGCCGTCGGCAACTTCGGCTCGGGCTGGACCTGGCTCGTCAAGAAGGGCGACGGCAGCGTCGACATCGTCAACATGGGCGCCGCGGGAACGCCGCTCACGACCGGCGACGCGCCGCTCCTGACGATCGACGTCTGGGAACACGCCTACTACATCGACTACCGCAACCAGCGGCCGAAGTGGGCCGAGACCTTCGTCAACTCGCTCGCCGACTGGGACTTCGCCGCCAAGAACTTCGGCTGAGCGGCGGCGTCGCCGGGCGCCGCCGCCCGGCGGCGCGCCTTTAGTGCGCGAACGGAGCGCCGCGCAGCTTGCTGCCGGGCTTGATGCCGCGCTTGGCGAACCAGCCCTTGTTCATCTCGAGCACGTAGCGCACCGGCTTGGCGGAGCAGTGGCCGTCGAGCGTCTGCGCCTGCATCTCGTCGACGTTGACGACGCTGCCGTCGTCGCCGAGGAACGCGACCGAGAGCGGGATCAGCGTGTTCTTCATCCAGAAGCACTGCTGGCCGGGTTGCTCGAACACGAACAGCATCCCGTCGTTCGGCTCCATCGAGGGGCGGTTCATCAGGCCGATTTCGCGCTGCAACGGGGTCGCCGCGAGCTGGGCGTTGATGACGTGGATGCCGGCCGTGAGACGGATCTGCGGCAGCTGCTGCGGCCCCTCCTGCGCCGCTGCGAGCGCAGCGATGGAGAGCATCGCGACGGCTGCGATCCGACGCGCCCAGGACTCATTCATACGGCTTCATCCGACTTAGA